>NZ_DEYV01000001.1:0-75617 GCF_002364655.1 Pseudomonas sp. UBA3149 | reverse complement strand
ATTCTTTTCCGCCTTTTTAATAGTGAGCCGCACAACTTAGTAACGAGTCGGAAGATCAACACCTTTTATTTGGAACCGCCCTTGCGGCCGGCTTCAGCTGCACGCTCACGGTCGTTGGCAAAGTTGCCTCCGCTATTACGGCCACCTTTACGTCCGGCTTCGGCCGCTCTTTCACGATCATTGGCAAAATTACCAGGATTGTTGTTCTTGGCAGTCATGAATTTACCCTCACGTTGGTTTCTGGAAATAGCAGTTATTACCGCTATTAACTGCTAACCCTTCACTGTATGGGATAGCCTCATGAGGCTACGGTTCACCCGCTAGAGCCCACGGCTGACGAGCGGTCCAGGCCTTTTTTGGATGCTCATCGCTTGCTTAAATGGTAGGTTGAGAACATTACCTGCAAATAGATGGCGCATGGTAAGACCTATTTATTTGAGTCTTAACTGATTAATTAAAATCCGCCGTGTGTGGATTGGCATTTAGTTGGCAGCAATTAGGCTCGGAAGTTAACCAGCCGTCTAGATCGCGTGGTTCAAACTCAATGCAGCTAGGCATCTTGGCAGGATTGTCACTTACGATCGGGTCAGGTTGAGGAACTTCAGGACGGTGTGCCATGGCATCAATTCTCATAGGATTAAAATTACACCCGAACACCTTGAATCGAGTGCTGGAATTGATACGCAGAGGTAAGGCTAGTTCCAGCCTTTTATCGGCTGTTGATAGTATCCGGATAAAAGGTATATGGCCTTTTGATATATATGCAGAGCCACATATCAAAGAGAAAAAGTGTTTACCCCTTCTGCTAGTAGCAGAAGGGGTAGAGACATTAAGGCAGGACTTACTCTTTAGGTACGGCCTTGGTACGCGGAGTACGGGGCTTCTTGGGTGCTGCGGCGGCAGCTGTGGTTTTTTCGACCGGAGGCTTTTCAGTCTTGGGCTTGACGGCTTCCTTGACCTTTTCGACCGCTTTCTCGGCCAGCGAGGCAGCCTTGGGCTTGGTTGCACGAGGCTTCTTGGGCTTGGCTACAGGCGCTGCTGCAGCTTCAGGCGCTACACCTTGCTGCTGCTCGGCTTCATAGAGCTTGGCAGCCATTTCCCAATGGCGATGCTCTTGATGAGCAGGGCGACCTTCGGACTCCCAAATCTGGTAGGCGAGCTGCTGAATGCGTTCGGTGCGTTGACTCATTATAATGTCTCTCCTTGTGACAGGTCTTGTGTAATCAATAAACCAAGAGGAAAGCTCGCAAGAAGCTCGCTTAATGAAAGTTCACTCTGTTTCACATGGACAGATGAATGGCTGAAAGTTTCCGTAAAAATTTGATCGATGAACTGTTTTGGCACTTTTACAGAGGTGTCCTGCCATGCTGATGCCTCAAAAGAGGGAGTGGGGTTCTCCCCAATGAAGCGCCAAACGCGCAGCGGTACAATAATGATAGCGGCCTTGCCCTGATACTCACGGGCGAATGCCAGCACGTGGCTCGCCTGTGCTCCCGAGACTTCCAGCGGTATGTACTGGCCCTTGAGAAACACATCCGCATGGGAGGTACGGGCCGCCAGGGTTCTTGCAATTACACTCTGCTTAACGCGGCCATCCTTCCAGCTGGAAAGCAGCTCTGCCGGGGCCTTGGCCTCTTTCAGCGCAGCGATGCGAGGCGGGTAATCCACCGGGCGGCGGTTGTCAGGCTCGACCAGACTCAGATCCCAGAAGTCACATCCCTGATAGAGGTCCGGTACACCGGGTGCGGTCATTCTAAGCACCGCCTGGGTCATGCCGTTCAGCGCACCTGCAGGACCGATACGGGCTACCGTCTCGACAATTTCCTTACGAAGTGCCGCGCCTTTTTCACCGGTGATCAATTGTTCCAGGAAATTACGGCACGCTGCTTCGTATTCGGTATTAGGCGTCCACCAGTCTGACTCAAGCTTCTCTTCACGTAAGGCTTTTTCCTGCCAGGGCAGGAGACGGTCCAGATACGCCTGAAGCCCCTGCTTGTCATCGGCTGCCAGATCAAGCGGCCAGCTGGCCAGCAGGGTTTGGTAGAGCATCAGCTCATCACCTGGGGTAGGGGCAGGCTTGTCAGCAAAGGTTCCCCGCAGCGGTGAACCCATCTCCAACCAGCGGGTTGCGGCCTGGGTATAGAGATCAGCCATTTCGGAGATGACCGCGAGGCGTGCGCGTGTGTCTTCGCCGCGTTTGTGGTCATGGGTCGCGGTAGTCAGCATGTTGCGTGGGAACTGCTCGGACCGCAGTTTGCTGCTTGCATGGAACTCTTCTGTGCTCTGGCTGAAGTTCTGTGGGTCGAATCCCACATCGTTGCGCGAGAGCAGGGCGCCTGAGCGGTAACAGGAGGTGTCTTCCACGGCCTTGGCTGCAACGGGTGAGGTCAGCTGCTGGAACTTGGTAATAGCGCGACGCTGCTCGCGACGTGCCACGCTACCCACCGGCTGACGGCAGGGAGCCTTGCCACCCAACCATTCATGCAGCAGCTCCAGTACTGGTAGCTCGGCTTCCGAAAGATTGGGGCGCGCACCGTCTACGGCTTTTTGGAAGAACTTTTCATCCTCACCAGTAAAGCCGGCTGCGCTGGCGTAAGTGCGGTAAACCGGGAAGTAGGTAATCAGCTCAAGCAAGACGCGCCTAATGGAACCCAGGCTGATGTCACGGGTACGCCAGTCCTGCTGAGCCACAACATGCAAGGTATGCGCAGTGGATTCGAATTCACTGGCCAGTGCAGTAGTCACCACGAGGCGGCGCGCCTCACGAACTTCTTCCATGAAGTCGGCTGGGCGTCCGGTCTTTTCAGCCCAGAATTCGTTCAGAGGTTTTTCGCCGGCCGGATCATGCATAACCCCCGACACTTCGTTCATGAACTCATAGCCGGTGGTGCCGTCAATGCCCCAGTCGCCACGCAGGTGCTCGCCCTCGGCAAGGATCTTCTCCACATAAATGGGGAAGCCGCCTTCAGGCGTGCCGTTGGAACGGCTCTGGCAGATCGTATCGATCTGTCGACGCAGCTTGCGGCAATAGCCACGGGGATTGGCCAGACCGTCGATATGGTCCAGGCGCAGACCGTCGATCAAGCCTTCGCCGATTAGTCGGAAAATCATGGCATGCAGCGCGTCGAAGACCTCGGGGCGCTCCATGCGCAGGCCACCCAATTCGGTGATATCGAAGAAGCGGCGCCAGTTGATATCGTCGGAAGCGGTACGCCAGCTTGCCAGACGGTAATGTTGACGCTCCAGCAGCGCATGCAGACGCTCGTGATTGGCCGCGTCGCTTGCATCGAAAGCTGCCAGGCATTGGTCCAGCGCTGCCTTGACTGCAGGGTTTTGACGAGCACTTTCTGCCAACTGGGTAACGGCCTCGTTGGCGCCTTCACGGTCACCCTCGCGGGTCTCGAACGCATCGGCAAACAGGCGCAACTCGGAGGCATCGCTTGCGCGTAGGATATCGGCGTAGGTAGGCGGTGAAATAGGGAAATGGTGCGCGTAGTACTCGACCCGGAAACCGTCTTTCTCATCAAATACCAGCTTCAACTCACCGGCCTGCAGAATGTCACCATAAGCGCCACCCAAGAAAGGCAGCAGTAGCTGACCATGCAATTCAGGGTCGGGGCTGTACCAATTGATGTCGTAGAATTTGGCGTATGGGCTATGGCGTCCCCATTTGAGCACATCCAGCCACCACGCATTCTCCGATCCGCCCACGCTCATGTGGTTGGGTACAAAGTCGACGATCAGTCCCATGCCACGCTCGCGCAGACGGGCAACCAAACGGCGCAAGGCCTCTTCACCGCCCAATTCAGGATTGACGCGGGTAGGGTCCACAACGTCATAGCCGTGAACCGAGCCGGCTCTGGCCGTGGTGATGGGGGAGGCATAGATATGACTGATGCCCAGGTCGGCAAAATAATCGACCAGGGGAATGGCATCGTCCAGGGTAAAGTCCTTGTGAAACTGCAGGCGAACAGTCGCGCGCACTGGGCTCATGATGAGTGGCTCTCCGCTTCTTGACGGGCTGCCGCCAGTAACTGCAGGCGACGCTTGGGGGTTTCGTTATTGAGTAGGGTGCTGGCCTGATCCGGCCAGCGACGGCGCCAATTGGGGTGGCTATCGATGGTGCCGGGCAGGTTGGCTTGTTCTTCCAGGCCCAAGGCATCTTCAACCGGCAGGATAACCAGCGGTGCCGGTGTTTTACCGATATGGCTTATGCAGGCATCCACAGCCGCTTTGGCGCTATCAGGGCTGGTGTCTTTCAGGCCCAATGTCTTGGCCAGGCGCTGGCGATCCTCTGCACGATTCTGCTTTTCTTTTTCTTCGGTGGTGTCTTCCGCCAACTGTTCCAGCCGGGCCTGCCATTCGACATCACGCGCAATCCACCAGCCAGTCATGGTAGGAAGATCGTGCGTCGTGGTCATGGCGATGGAGGTATTGTTCCAATCTTCGATCTCTTTGAAGTTCTGGTCCTCGTCGCGCTCAAACATCAGCACTTGCATGCCCATGATGGACTTTTCCATCAGACGCTCACGAAACCCTTCCGGTACGGTGCCCAAGTCTTCACCCATGACAATACATTCGTTACGCCAGGACTCGATCGCCACCAGACGAAGCATGTCTTGAATGGGATAAGACAGATAGGCGCCATCGGCCGGTGAGGCGCCCTCGGGCACCAGCCACAGTCGTTGCAGACCCATCACATGGTCGATACGTACACCGCCTGCGTGGGCAAAATTCGCCTTGAGCATTTCAAGAAATGCCCGAAAGCCGTGGCGCTGCAGACCAGACGGCGAGAATGCAGAGATGCCCCAGCCCTGGCCGCGCTGGTTGAGCAGGTCGGGTGGTGCTCCAACGCTGACAGACGACAGCAGCTCTTCCTGCCGGCTCCAGGCCTGACTGCCGCCGCCATCTGCGCCTACGGCAATATCAGCAACAAGGCCGATTTTCATACCTGACGCTTGAGCAGCCTTTTGTGCGCTTTCCAGGCCGCGGGCGGCCAGCCACTGCGTGAACGCATAGAACTCCACGTCTTGTGCATGGGTTTCAGCAAACGTGGCGACAGCAGGATTTTGAGGGTCCTGATATTCCTTTGGCCAATGCTGCCAGCTGGGCGCCGCGGTGCCATGGGCAAAGGATGCGTGTAGCGCTTCGAACCGGCAGTGGTTCTCCAGCGCTTCGCCGCCCTGTTGACGGAAGGCCTTGAAATCGTCCTGTAACTCACCGCTTTTCACACGGAAGTCCATGAATAGCGCTCTAAGTACACGAAGGCGAGTCTTCGCCACGGCAGGCCAGTCGACCATTTCCAGCCCTTCCAGGCGGGACCATTCCTGCGCCAGCCCGGTTTTGTCCAACGCATGTTTGAGCGCTTCCTCACCTAGAATCGCGGCGGGTGAAGCATTCAGGATATTGAGAAACATCCGGCTGGAGGGCGAATAGGGGCTGTAACGGTTACCGTCGGCACTGAACATGGCATGCAGCGGGCTAATGGCAACCGCATGAGCGCCCAGCTTAGCTGCCGAGCAAACAAACTCTTCGAGCGCTTTCAGATCACCCAGGCCACCATCCCCGGGACGACGCAGGCTATACACCTGCACGGCCAAACCCCAGGTGCGCGGTTCGGGTTTACCCAGGGCATCGGCAATGCTGTAGCAGCGCTCGGGTGCAATCGCCAGGGTGACCTGCTGTTCGCCTATTTTCAGGGTGTGATAGCCCATGGTGTCGATGGGCGTGAGTTGGCCGTTCCCGTCCACCTTGCCGGTCACGCTGCTACCCGATTCAAGGGTAATCGCATAGGTCTGTCCAGCCTTGAACTGACCTGTCCGGCCGACAGGCTTGTTGCAGTCTCCGGTAATGAGGGGAGGAAGGTTTTCGCTGTCTTCCAGCTCATCCAGTTTGGCCAGGCTAGCCTTGATGTCCGCCTCCGAATCTGCGGGCAAGCCAAGTGCGGCGAGCAGACTACACAAGGCCTCATCCGATACCTGTTGAGGCGTGCCGTCATAGGCATCCCAGTGAATGGAGATGCCAGCTTTTTCTGCTAGTGCGTGCAGTTGGTCAGAATCGTTCATTGAGCATCCTCCAGCCAGGCGAAGGCGGTATGTCCAGCCAGTTGGCCTTGTTCGCGCGTGGAGAGACCGCTATCCGTGCTGGCGAAGAGCAGTCGACCCGGTTGCTTGGCATCGACAGAAACGGCTTGCTCGCTCAGGTTGATTTCCAACGTAAGGCGGGCACCATCACCCAGCGTCCAGCAGGCGGTGACCGCCTTTTCGCCTAACGCTTTAGCCTCTGCCGGACGAGCACCAGGCAGACGCGGAATAATCTCCTGATGGCGAATCTCGAGAAGCTTTTTGTATAGACCGACCCACAAGGCATGATCTGGCTGGTCCGCTTCTCCAAAATTGGGCTTCGAATCTTCAAAGGTGGTAACCGCATTAGGGTCCGGGATCTTTTCCCGGTTTTCCTCATGGGTGAAAAATTCGAAATCCTTGAACTCGTTGCGGCGACCGTCTCTTACCAGCTTGGCTAACTCTTCGTTATGACTGGTAAAGAACAGGAAGGGCTGCCGGCTACCCCACTCCTCACCAATGAAGAGCAGTGGAATCATGGGGCTGAGCAGCAAGAGAGTCGTAGCGGCTTTTAGAGCATCCTCTGGGGCGAGAAGTGTCAGGCGCTCACCAAGGGCACGGTTGCCAATCTGGTCGTGGTTCTGCAGGAAGATGACAAAGGCCGTTGGTTGCAGATGGCTGCTCGGCTCCCCGCGCCCCTTGCCGTGGCGAGTGTCTTCGCCCTGGTAGATAAAGCCCTCGCTCAGGCAACGAACCAGCTTGGCAGTGGCGTCTTGGGTGAAGTCCTGGTAGTACCCTTCGTTCTCGCCGGTAATCATGGGGTGAATCACATTGTGCCAGTCATCCGCCCACTGCCCATCGTAATGTACGCCGCCCAGTAGGGAAGCGGTGTTGTCCTCGTTTTCCAGAACGAGATGCACATGGCGGCCCGGCTCGACCGTTGAGCGAATCTCGTCAGCCATTTCCATCAGGAAACCCTTGTCTCCAATGGCGTGGACCGCATCGAAGCGCAGACCGTCGAAGCGGTATTCCATCAGCCACATCAAGGCATTGTCCTTGAAGTAGCTGCGTACGGCCTGTTGACGGAAGTCAATAGCTGCACCCCAGGGCGTGTGGATGTCTTCACGGAAGAATTTTTCGGCGTAGGCGTGCAGGTAGTTGCCGTCCGGGCCGAAGTGGTTATAGACCACATCAAGGAACACCATAAGACCATGCTCATGGGCCGTATCGATCATGGCCTTGAGATCTTCAGGCGTGCCGTAGGAGGATTCCACGGCGTAGGGCAGCACACCGTCATAACCCCAGTTGCGACCGCCAGGGAATTCGCTCAGCGGCATTAGCTCGATGGCCGTGACCCCGAGTGCAGCCAGCTTGGGCAGAATATCTGCAACGCCTTTGAATCCACCCAGTGTACCGACATGGACTTCGTAGATAACACTCTCGTGCCAGGGGCGGCCGCTCCACTCAGTATGACGCCATTCATAGGTATGCGGATCAATGACAATGCTGGCTTCATGTACGTCACCCGCCTGGGCCCGGGACGCAGGATCGGGAACCAGAAGGTCACCGATACGATAGCGGTAGCGTGTGCCGACACCACAGGCGGCTTCAGCACTAAACCAACCCCCATCGAGGGCTTGCATGGGAACAATCATGCCGCCATCGAGAACTACGTCGACAGCCGTGGCGCTGGGGGCCCAGAAACAGAATTGGGTACGATTGTCGGAGAGAAGAGTGGCGCCAGCCGTGCATTGCCAGGCGTAGCGGTTATTTTTGGACGGGCGTGACAAGTCCTTCATGCGTTCTGTCTCCCAGTGGAGGGCAGGGTAAGGCACGTGGGTGCAGGTTCGGTTTGTGGTGCGCGCTCCCGCCATGAAGGCGGGAGTGTTCTTTCTATGACCAGAAAGATGGCGCTAAAGTTGAATCAGATCGCAGCTTGTTCCTGACGAACTTTAGAAAGCAGCGATTGATAGAGCTCATCGTACGGTTGAGCGCTCTGAGACCAGTAGAACGGGCCGCTCATGGCGCGTCGACGCATGGCTTGAAGCAGATCCTTACGCTCGAACACTTCGAACGCACGATTAATGGACTTCGTGTAGCTTTCCAGAGTGTGCTTGTCGAACAGGAAACCGGTAACACCGTCTTCAATACTGTCTGCCAGACCACCTGTACGGCGTGCAATCGGCAGAGAGGCAAAGCGCTGCGCATACATCTGGCTCAAGCCACAAGGCTCGAAGCGAGAGGGCATCAACAGGAAGTCGCTGCCTGCAAACATGCGGCGAGCTTCGGTCTCGCAGAAACCTACGTGTACGCCAACGCGACCCTTGTAGCGCTTGGACAGCTCATTCACTGCACGCTCGACCGCAGGCTCTCCGCAACCAATGATCACCAATTGGCCACCGCGAGAGACGATGTGGTCAACTGCTTCAATGGTTAGATCGATACCTTTTTGGTGCACCAGACGGGAAACGACCGCGAACAAGGGGCCTTCTGAGACTTCAAGACCGAAATCTTCACGGATACGGTCTGCATTGGCCCGCTTGCCTGCCCAGTCATAAGGAGAAAAGCTCTGGCACAAATGCGGGTCATTGCAAGGATCCCAGCCCTCGTCGATTCCGTTGAGAATTCCGGACAGCTTGCCCTGCTTGGCCTTGACCTGAAGCAGACCTTCCAGCCCACAACCAAACTCGGGTGTGGTGATTTCCTTGGCATAAGTCTGGCTTACCGTCGTAATGTGACTGGCGTAGCTCAAGCCTGCTTTGAGAAAGGAGATCTTGCCGTAATACTCAAGACCGTCAATGGAAAACGCTTCGGCCGGGATACCGAGGTCTGCCATGCAGTAACGGGGGAATACGCCTTGATAGGCCAGGTTGTGAATGGTCATCACTGACGGTGTTTTCAGTCCGCGCCATTGCACATAACCTGCGGCCAGGCCTGTCTGCCAGTCATTCAAGTGCAGGAGATCAGGGCACCAGCGAATGGACGCCGTGCCTGCTGCCAGATCCGCTGCCGCCGAAGCCAGTCGACCAAAGCGGATATGGTTGTCGACCCAGTCGGCACCATGGGTATCGGCATAAGGTGTGCCCGGACGCTCATAAAGTTCGGGGCAGACCAACACATAAATCACGAGACCGTCTTCCTGATCGACACGGGCGATGTCGCAGGCAGGCATGGCAGCCAGTGCCGGAATACGTCCGACAATTTGCATTTCGTCGCGGATGGCATCCATGACAGGACGATAGCCGGGAATAAGAACCCGGACGTCATGCTTGGAAGACAACGCACGTGGCAGGGCGGCGGAGACTTCTCCCAGGCCACCAGCTTTTACGAAATCGGTAATCTCGGGTGTTACGAACAAAATACGCTTACGTGTTTCAACGACTGAGCTCAGCTTGAGCTGGCGCTCGTCGGTTTGAGTAGGGAAGCGATTGGCATTGCGCACTTCTGCTGAGTTCGCAGCTACAAGCGTTTCAAATTTCCCCACAACGGCATTTGCCATATTGCGCTCCCAAAAAGCAGTAATGACTGAGGTTTGCCCAATGAACGCTTCTCGTCGAAGCCGACATACCGATCAAAAACGTCCACAGCCATGCTGCTTACAGCCCCCTGGCGACGTCCCCCTGTAAGGAACTGGACAAAGGGCATTGCAAGGTTGCGCCCGATAGTCCAGTCTGCATAAAAGATGACCTGCGCCAGCTCGCCTAAGTTTCCTGGTTGGGTATGCACATTTGACGAACGTGCTAGAACCGTGCCGCTTCTGGCTGGTTTGAAATAAAGCACGCGCCTGCAGCTTTAGCGAAGATCATTACAATTACGCGACAGTACTCTGCGTAATCGCCTTAAATTCAGATTTCAGGCTGTCTAGCTGGCGTGTTGTGCATTTCGTCGGATACTGAATGAGGCCGTTTGATTTGCGTGCCCACTTCCGCCCGCAGCTGAGGCAAACACTCTGGAAATTCCCGATTTACGAAGGCAATCAGGCGCTCACGTACATGGCAGCGCAGATCCCAGTTTTTGGACGAGTCTGGAGAGGTAACGAGGACGCGTAGTTGTATGGCTCTGTCCGAAGCGTCCGTAACTTGCAAGACGCATACACGGCCATCCCACAAATGGGGCACTTCGTTGCACACACGCTCCAATTCAGCGCGTATCGGCTCCATCGGAAGTGAATAGTCCACCCACATAAAGACCGATCCCATGAGGCTGGAATTGGTGCGGGTCCAGTTCTGAAAAGGTTTTTCGATAAAGTACTGCAGGGGTACCACCAAGCGCCGATCATCCCAGATCCGCACCACGACATAGGTTCCGGTAATCTCTTCAACCCGGCCCCATTCCCCCTCGACGATCACGACATCATCAATTCGAATGGGTTGGGTCACGGCAATCTGCAGACCGGCAATGAGATTGCCCAGTACAGGGCGTGCGGCGATACCCGCCACGATACCGGCCACACCAGCGGAAGCGAGCAGACTGGCACCGATTTGCCTGACCTCGGGAAACGTCATCAGCATGGACGACAGGCCTACCAGAAAGACGACAAAACCCAGGCTGCGCACCATGACGCGCGTCTGGGTCTGGATACGTCTGGCACGAAGGTTATCTTCGATATTGACCGGGTGACGGATGGAAATGGTCGCGCCAATGGCTTTTACGCACCGTAAACCTAGCCAAGTAAAGGCAGCGATTGTGATCAGGGCCGTCAGGTGCCTTAAGCCACCGATCAGGGGCAGGGTGTCAGGCGCTGAGCCCAATACGCCTTGCAACGCTATCAGCGGGATCAGAAACCGGGCAGGGCGCTCGGAGTAGCGGATCAGTGTCTGGGCCAGCAAAAAAGGCCGCGCGATTCGTTTAAGTACAGTAGAAATAACCAGTACGGCAATACTGGCGATCGCCATCGAAACACATGCCGCTACCAGAGTAGCCAGCCACGGAGAGGAGAGAAATGTCGACCAGTCGATGGACATCATCCAGAGTCCTTAGGAATCAAAAAGCCGCGAAGCGCGGCTTTATCGGCTGATTCAGTCGGTGGGTTTAAAGCGAAGTAGGGCTTTCAGGCGGAAGGGGGGTGTTATCAACACTACCGGCATCAGCGTCGTTAGCGGCTTGAATAGTTTGAATACGTGCCACAGCAGACACATTGCGCGCATAGCTGCGGGTGATATCGATGATCATCATGGCATCTCACCTCAATGCTGCAAGGAACTTGGACCTGGTCGCGCTGATGATTCAACGCTTGTCAATTCCGACTGGGCTTCTCGGGCTCTGGTTCCCCAGCCTCCCAGCTAGAGCGGCTTTAGCAGCTGAACGGTCATCAGGCGAGTAGTAATACCAGCCTATATAAGGGAATGGATACTACCAATCCCAGTCCGTTTGAACAGGCCATACGTAATTACTAAGAAGAAAGTAATGAATCGTTTCAGCTATAGACGTAAAGCTTATCAAAGAGAGGCCGACATCCTTATGGAAAGGCTGGGCTGATGACAGTTTCAAGGGATATGCAGCGTCGATTTACTTAGCCAAACGGCCATTCAGTGCTACTAGTTAGATAAGCACCTCGTGTTGAGGCGAGTCACTTGAATAGGTAATCCGTCCTTTGATGTTTATGCGTTCATCCGATATTGACACCCACGTGTCGTCCTCTCGAAATGTCCTGCTGGCAGCCCCGTGGCGACTGGTTCTGGTATATACCGTAGTGGGTGTCCTTTGGGTCGTAGGTACGTCCTTTGTCATTGAGACATTAAAGCTTCCTGAATGGAGCTATACACTTCGCGGGCTGCTATTTACCTTGTTCACGGCCATCACGGGATGGTGGTTTATCAAGCGGCTGACTCAAATTGCGATTCAGACCCAGCGACTGATCAGCCAGTCGGAAGGCGATTACCGAGCGTTATTCGAAATCCATCCAGCACCCATGTGGCTCTATGACAAGCACAGTCTGCTTATCATCAAGGCAAATGAGGCGGCTCACAGGACTTATGGTTACACCAGTGCTCAATTTGCCCAGCTGAAGATCACTGACTTGTACGCACCTAGTGATAGGGATGAATTTAAAAATCGCACCCATAAAAACGGTATTAACAATCAGCGTCTTTCTGGCATTCGCAAGCATATCAATCAATCCGGCAATTCCATGGATGTAGATGTGCTTTGCCATGAGCATATTTTCAAACATGAGCCTTACGGGCTTCTGATGGCACAAAACGTCAGTGCCCATTTCGAGCTTGAGAAAAAGCTGGCCAATAGCTTGAGGCAGCTTGAGCTGGCCCAGCATATCGGCATGATGGGTTATTGGGAGCGGGATCTAAAAGACCAGTCGATTCGCTGGTCGCCTGAGATTTATTCAATCCTCAACCTGGACCCCAGACAGGAAGAACTTACCTTCGAGCGCTTTCTTTCTCTTATTCACCGGGATGATCGAGCGCGCATGGCCAAGATATATCATGAGGCGGCTTCGGTGGGGCAGACCACTCATGAGTATCGGGTTACTCCAAATAATGGAGAGCTTCGCTACGTGTTTGAGCGTACTCAACTCATAGGAAATGAACAGGGAGTCGCCCGAACGCTGTTCGGGACGTTTATTGATGTATCCGAAATCAAGGTGGCCGAGCAGGCACTGGCTAGGCAGCAGAAGCGATACGAGCACATGGTCGATAGCCTTCCTGAAGGTGTGCTGATCATCCATCAGAGGCGTGTTACATACGCCAATAAAGCCGCCTGCCATATGTTCGCCGAACATTCAGGTGCGCGGTTACGGGCGCTGGATATCGGGCTGTGTTTCCATCCGGATCATCGGGAGCGCGAGATGGACCGCCTTGATGCCTTGCATAAAGGTCTGACGCAAGAGCAGACATTCAGGCATATCACATTATTACGGCTGGACGGCTCAGAGTTCGAGGCTGAATTGGCTGAAATCATTCTTGAAGAGCATGGATACCGTGACGTGCAGTTGCTTGTTCGGGATATCAGTCAAGCCTCTCAGATGCGCCGGGACCTGGAGGTAGCCAATAAGAGCTTGCAACGTCTGTCCCAGCGGTTGATCGAGGTGCAGGAGTTTGAGCGCCGACAGCTGGCCCGTGATCTGCATGATGATATTGGACAGCAGCTCACAGGCATCAAGCTGCACCTGCAACGACTTGTTCGCAAACTCGACCATGAATCTGAAGTCAAAACATTAGCTACCGGCCTTGGCCAAAGCGTAAATGATGCTCTGGCCAAGGTGAAAAGCCTCTCGTTGTCCCTTCATCCGCTACAACTTGAAACACTAGGACTTGAAGCTGCCGTGCGGTGGCATCTGTCCCAATTTCTAGGGGCTACGTCTACTCAATGGGAGCTGAATGTTGAAGGGACGTTGGATAACCTGTCAGCCGACATGGCGGTTGTCGCGTTCAGAATCATTCAGGAGGCCGTGAACAATGTAGCCAAGCATGCGCAGGCGGCTTCCATAAGGATCACCTTAAGTCATGACGTTGAAGGGCTAAGATTAGAGATATTGGATGATGGTTGCGGATTTGATGTCAGCAATGCGTCTCAGGGAGCCAGAAGTCTGGGGCTTACCAGCATGCATGAGCGGGTGGCTTCTTTAAACGGGAAGGTCAGGATCTCAAGCATATCGGGCGTAGGCACACGTATCACAGCGGTTCTGCCTGTTGCGATTAATTGATGAAAGGAGAATGAGCTTGGTAACCCGTGTAGCGCTCGTTGATGATCATGCCTTGATTAGGGCTGGGCTGCGGTCTTTGGTCGAAGACCAGCCTGGCTATGAGGTTGTGGCGGAGGGAGGAGATGGCTCCGATGTAAAGTATTCTGCGGGAGCATAAACCTGACATCTTATTGTTGGATATCAGCATGAAGCACCTTAGTGGTCTCGATGCGCTACGCCAATGGCGTGAACAGTATCCAGATGTTCAGATTCTTATGCTTTCCATGCATGCTACACCTGACTATGTTCTGGCTGCGTTACGCCTAGGTGCGCGGGGCTATCTGCTCAAGGATGCGGCTGCACAGGAGCTAGACCTTGCTTTGCAAGCCCTGGCACGCAACGAGTCGTATTTAAGTCCCGGTATTGCCCAGACCGTTATTCAATCCGCTATCGTCGAAGGCCGACCACGCGAGAGTAGTAGCGGCGGTTCGGTATTGACGCCCCGGCAAACAGAAATCTTGCGTTTGATCGCACGTGGTTGCTCGACACGTGATATCGCTCAGGGCCTTGGACTCAGTGTAAAAACCGTAGATACCCATCGCTCGCAAATCATGGATCGCCTTAATCTGCATGATGTGCCCTCGCTGGTTTTATACGCTGTACGTAAAGGCTTGATAAGCCCTGAGGATTAACAGCCTATTGGCTTAGGGAATTCCCTGATAGTCAAGGTAGTGCAAGTTTCGCACACTAGGTCACTGGCTATTGAAAGAGTGCCCTATGTCTTCATTTTCATCCCAGGCTGATCGTTTCCTGGAGCATTATCTCTCACGTCATGATGCTTCAGACGCACCTTCTGCTTCGTTTTCGGTGTCCTCCTCGTGGGCGCTCTGCTTGGGCGTTTCCATGGTCAGTCTCCTTTGCCTGAGCGTTGGCCGGCTAGAGGTTGCGTTACTGGTCTGGGGGGGCGCGCTGACAATGGCCACGGTAAAGCGTCTGGCTTGGCAAGCGTTCAGCGTTTGCGGGCTGGTCACCCTTGTAGGGTGTCTGGTCTGGTATGTCATTGATCCCCACCCCTACGATATCGATATTCATCTCGTGATCGTTTGCGGGTTGGTTATTTCGGTCAGCTATCTTTCTGGGAAAGTGGCTCGGCTGAAGGCGAGAATCAAACAGCAGCACATACACAACCACTTGTTGGCGCAGTTCAGTTCCGTCCTTACCCAATCGCCTGACGTATGCCTTAAAGAGATTGACTTGAGCGGTCGTCTTTTAAGCATGAATGACCAAGGTCGATTGCTCATGGACGTTTGCAATTCCGAGCAGGTCCACGGCGCGGATTGGTTGAGCTTCTGGAAAGACGAATGGGCTCAAAAGGCGCGTCAGGCATTTGATCAGGCCTGTTTGGGCGTGCCGGGGCGTTTTGTTGGCCAATGTGACACGCTCAATGGCACAGCCAAATGGTGGGATGTACTGGTCCTGCCTGTCCGTGGGCAGCAAGGGCAGATCGAGACGATATTGGCGTTCTCTTGGGACATTACCGAAGCTCAGCGTAACGCTACCAAGCTTAAAGACACCCACGATGAATTTGATGCCCTTCTGAATAACCTTGATGAAGGAATGTATCGGCTCGATCAGGAGTGGCGTTTCATTCAGGTCAATGAAATGGCTGAGGTCCTGCTCAGGCGCACACGAAAAGAGCTATTGGGCGCTTACATCTGGGATCTTTACCCAGAGGATGAAGATCGGGAACTCGGTTCAGCTTATCGGGATGTGATGTACTCCGGTTTCCCTCGTCATTTTGAATTCTATTTTCGGCCTTTTCAGCAATGGCATCGTGTCAGCGCTTATCCGCGGCCTAACGGTATCACCGTGTTCTTTAGCAACATCACCTCGGATGTTGCCAGCGTCCAACAGAGCCAGACAACAGAAACTCGCCTGCGCTTGGCTCAGGAAATTGGTCGATTCGCCGATTGGCAATTCGATCTGGCCTCGCGTGAACTTATGTTGTCCGAGCAGGCGATACAGCTCCTGAATATCTCCATGGAGACAGGTGGCTCGCATCAGGATGAGCTGATGAAGCATTTGCATCCTGATGATCGTCTGGGACTGGTTTCAGCGCTGCTGGATTTGACCGAGGGAAAAGCTTCCTTGAGTGTCTCTTTACGTTTCCGGCACGTCGGGCGGTCGGGAGCATGGAGAAACTTTCAATTTGCAGGTGTGGTGCTTCGCCCTAAAGCTCATCCCCAAGGCCTTTTGGTCGGTTGCATGCAGGATGTGTCCTTGCAGAAGCATCGCGAGCAGCGCCTGATTCAGGCGGAAGCCTTTACACGCAGTATTCTTGATGCACTACCGCAGTTGGTCTGTGTATTGGACGAAGCCGGTACTGTAATTACCGTCAATCAAGCGTGGACCCAGTTTATTGATACCCATCCCGCCCAGTGGGACTGGCCGGATGCTGGAACGAATTACCTGACATTCTGTGCAGGTATGGCAGGTCGGGACGGGGCCGTGGCGCAGACTATTTTGGCTAAACTCCAGTCTCTGCTAGATGGAGAAGGTGATCCTTTCAGCCTGGAGTTCAAAATGGACTTGGGCGATGAGGTTCGCGTCTTCAAGATGTTTGCCCTGCTAATGGACACTGAGCAGAAGCAATTACTCATTGTGCATGAGGATGTCACCGAAACGGCTCGTCTTCAGCGAACACTAAATACTCAGGCCCAACGGCTCAAGTTGATTTACGAAGGCTCGAGCGATGGGTTGTGGGAGTGGATCCCACAGCGTAAAGCGCTTTACCTGTCCGAGCGTTTCATTGAATTGATAGGAAGCATCCCTGATGAGCATCAACCGTTTCCACAGTGGTTGATTGAACATACTCATCCCGATGAGACCGAGGCGTTGGTATCTATGCTTGAATGCCATCTGGTGCACGACGCGCCATTTGATATCGAGCTGCGTCTGCAAACGGCTATGGGCTGGCATTGGTTCAGGATCCGTGGCAAGGCCGAGCGGGAAGGGGATGTATTGGTGCGCTTCGCAGGATCGCTGATGGATATCGATTTTCAGCGAGACCTTTTAGCTCAGCTTCAAGAAAGTGAAGCTCGTTTCAGGGAAATGGTTGAATATCTTCCTCATGTCTTCTGGGTATATGACATTTCCAAGGAAAAAGTCAGCTATGTAAGCCCAGCTTTCCAGAAAATATGGGGACATTCTCCTGAGTTGTTATACGAGAACGCGACACAATGGATCAGCCTTGTCCATCAGGATGATCAACCATTGGTTGAGCGCTTTCACCAAGAAGTGATCTGGCATCACCGGTCTGCTGAGGTCGAGTACCGCTCAGTCGATGCCAACGGTAAACTTTTGTGGGTCCGTAATAAGGCTTTTCCATTTCCGAACGCCCAAGGAGAGGTTGCTCGTATTGTGGGTATCGCCGAAGACATCACCGAGGCGCGTACCTACCAGGAACAACTTTATGCGGCTGCGCATTTCGATAGTTTAAGTGGGTTACCCAACCGAGTCATGTTCCATAAACGCCTGGAAGAGCAATGTGTTCAGGCTGGAAAGGGTAATCGCGAGTTCTCGGTACTCTTCATTGGGCTTGATCGTATCAAGTGGGTCCAGCAATGCCTGGGCCAGCGTATACGGGATGAATTGGTCAATCAGGTTTCCGAGCGTTTCCAGACCGTACTAGGCGCAAGGGGCTACCTTGCCAATCTAGCCAGCGATGAATTTGCGGTATTGTTGAGCCGAGAGGAGGAAATGGCGCATGTGCATGATGTTATCAAGGCCTTGCTTCAGTCGCTTGATGAGCATTTCTTATTGGCGACAGAATCGATCCGGCTGACAGGTTGCATCGGTGTAGCTCAGTACCCACTGGATGGCGACACGGCCGAGCAATTGATCAAGAACGCCAATGCTGCCGTGTACGCCGTACAGAAATCTGGGCGCAATGGGTATCAATTCTTCAACCAAGGATTGCTCAAGCACAGCTTCGATACGCTTAAGCTTGAAGCTGAACTTAGTCGTGCGATCGATCAAAACGAGTTCGTTCTGTATTACCAGCCCAAAGTGGATATGGCTAATCAACAGGTATGTGGCGCCGAGGCCCTGATTCGCTGGGAACATCCAGCTCATGGTCTCCTTAGTCCGCTACGGTTCATTTCATTGCTTGAGGAAACCGGCCTGATCGTGCCCGTTGGGCTCTGGTGTATCGACCAGGCTCTGGCGCAACTGGCTGAGTGGCAATCAAGAGGGCTAGGCCATTTTGTAGTAGCGGTGAACCTGTCGCTTCGCCAGCTGCAACCCGACCTATGCGAGCAAGTGCGAGCTAGTTTGGAGCGACATGGTATTGAGCCGGGCTGCCTGGAACTGGAGCTTACCGAGTCCATCATGCCTGAGGCAGGCAGCGAGTCGAGCGCCATCATCAATGATCTAAAAACGTTGGGCGTCCGGATAGCAGTGGACGACTTCGGTACGGGTTATTCGACCTTGGGAAGTTTGCGTTCCTTTGTGCCGGACACACTCAAGATTGATCGATGCTTTCTTAACGAGATGGCCAGCAATGCTTCTGATCGTGCCATTGTGAAAAGCGTCATTGAGATGGCTCACGCCTTGTCGATGACGGTTGTAGCCGAAGGTGTCGAGTCGCTGGAGCAACAACGGTTATTAGAGGAACTGCATTGTGACCAGATGCAGGGTTTCTTGATCAGTCCGCCGGTTGACGCCGTTATTTTTGAGGAAAAGCATATTGCCATTAGGTAAATGACTTAGTTCTTTCAGCTTGTTGTGTCATAGAGCCGCTCCGCTGTAGAGCGGCTTTTTTTTGAGCTTACGGCATGGCAGGCCTTCGATTCTGCCATCCATCCTGAAACTTTAGCCGCTCGGTGGCTTAGATGTTTCAGGTTTTTTCTTAGGAAAAGCAAACGTTTTACCTCAGGTTCTCCCCGATAGTTTCTCTTGATCAACGACGCTTAAATATGCCTGCCGTGGATGTCAGGCGAGCCGAAGTGTTTCGGCCTACATCAGACAGGCCGCACGCTTTGGTGTGAGCAGGAGCCACCCAGCTGCGTTACGCATCCATTTCATTGAAACCATCGTTCGTAGTTGAGGAAGTTTTTCATGGCACTGGTCAAGAAACCCACCGCGCCTTCCACCGCGGCTGAAAAAGTCGTATCCCGTAATGTAGCCCGTGATGCTGAAGTGCAGCGCAAGCGCGCTCGTACCATGGCCAAGCAGCAACAGGCTGCTGAACGTATTGCCGCGGCTACCAATCAGCTGTCTACCGGCGTTAACGAGGCGGCCTCTGCTGCGGAAGAGCTCAAGCGTGCTGCCGACCAGATTGCCAGCGGTGCTGAGGAAGCCTCCGGTGCAGCCCAGCAATCGCTTAAAGCCTTCGAAATTGTGGGTCGCTCCATTGAGTTACAGCAGCAGAGTGCTGCGGTCGCCCAGGAAAAATCCGAAGCCATGCAACGCTTGGCCGCATCGGTTAATGCTGATGTGACTGCGCTAATTGCCAACGTAAGTATTGCGGCTGAGCGTCAGGCCGGCTCAGTCGAGCGTGTAGCTGAACTCAAACAACAAGCTGCCAATATTGGTGAAATCGTCAAAGCAGTAGGCCGTATCGCAGATCAGACCAACCTGTTGGCTTTAAACGCAGCGATTGAAGCAGCGCGTGCCGGTAAGCACGGCAAGGGCTTTGCGGTTGTGGCAGATGAAGTTCGTACCTTGGCAGAAACCTCTGAGAAGAGTGCTAAGCAGATCTCCGACATGGTCGGAAAGATCCAGCACGACGTGGAAAACATTGCTCTAGGCATTAACCGCTCGGCTGAAGCTATTCAGACTGAGGTTGAGAAAGGCGGCACCATCAGCCAGCAGCTTGACCAGATCAGTATAGGCTGTACCGAAATCGTAAAGGGTGCCCTTGAGATCGCCGCCGGAGCAGTACAGAGCAGCGCAGCCGCGCAACAAGCTTTGCGTGGCGCCGATTCTATTGCCTCTGCTGCGGAGCAACAGTCTGCGGCTGCTGAGGAGTCAGCCAAGACCGTCGACGAGCAGGCTCAAGCCCTGGCCGAATGTGAGCAGGCATCACAAAGCTTGTCTGAACTGGCTGAAGAATTGAAAACCTCTACTGATGTCAGTAAGAGCGCTGAAGAGGTTGCCTCTGCTGCGGAAGAGTTGTCTTCTGCCGTGCAGGAAATCAATCGGGCTTCAAGCCAGATTTCTCAAGTTATCGACCAGATCCGCCAGGGTGCACAAACTCAGGCTGCTGCGACTGAAGAGTCTGCTGCTGCTGTCAGCCAGATTGAAAAGGGCCTTGAACTGGCCCAGAGCCGTGCTACAGGCAGCCTGGAAAAGGCATCTACCATCAAAACACTGATGGGTGCTAATAAGAGCAGCATTGACGCAATGGTTAAAGGCGTGACGTCCTCTATTGAGGAGACACGTGCCAGCCTGAGCCAGATTAAAGATCTGGAGCTGATCTCTCGCCGTATCGATAAGATCGTCGACGCCATTACTACAGTTTCTATTCAAACGAACATGCTCGCTGTCAACGGTTCGATCGAAGCAGCCCGGGCCGGTGAGTTTGGTAAGGGCTTTGTAGTAGTCGCTACTGATATTCGTAACCTGGCTCATGATTCAGCAGAGAATGCTGATCGTATCAAGGACCTCGTAAAGGCTGTACAAGATCAGATCGGTGTTGTGGGTCGCGACCTTGAAGAAATTATTAGTGCGGCATTGGCTGAGGCTCAAAAGGCCACTGTGATCACGCGCAACCTTGACAATATGGCTGGTGATATTGCCAGCGTGGAAGTAGGTTCCTCCGACATTCTCAAGTCTGCTGAAGAGATCGGAGCCAGCATTGCTCAGGTGAAGTCCGGTATCGAGCAAATTTCTGCAGCCGCTCAGGAAGCTGAGAATGCAGCTCAAGAAGCTGCTGCTGCTGCTAAACAGCAGTCTCAAGGTGCTGAAGAGCTGTCGGCTGCTATCGAAGAGATTGCTTCCCTGGCTGACGAGCTGCAAAGCGCTTAAGTCCCTGAAGTGAGGGGATTGTAATGACTCAATCAACTGTAAATAACGTCCCCGCTGTTCGCAGCGAGGGCGACGACGAAGACCAGGCTCACGGCCATCAGTTTGTGACATTCACCGTGGGTAAAGAGGTGTTCGCCGTCGAGATGTTGCCTGTGCAGGAAATCATCCGTGTACCGGATGTGATCCGCGTGCCGCTTACCCCGCCGGCCCTAAATGGGCTGGCCAACCTACGTGGCAATGTACTGCCCATCATCTGCCTGCGGACTCTGTTCAACATGGCGGCCCGAGAGGCGGATGATTCGACGAGGGCTATTGTACTCAACATGGGCCAGCCGTTGGGCTTTGTGGTTGATCGTGTCGCCAGCGTGATCATGGTTGAAGAGGGCCAGATCGAGCCGGTAAGTAATGTACAGGCCACGATTAACAGCCGCCTCCTGACGGGGTTGCTCAAGCAGGTCGGTGGGCATGAACTGGTGATGATCCTCGACTTTGCTGCGCTGATTCGAGACAGCTTTAGCGAGAACAGTCTGCTTCAGCGCACCGTCATGGCGAGTGCCATGTCTGCCATGCACGACGAGATGGAAGAGGACGAGAACAGCGATGAGCTGCAACTGGTTAGCTTTACCGTAGACGGGCAGGAATATGGCATAGCCATACAGGATGTTCAGGAGATTGTTCAGGTTCCCGAGCACATAGTCTCCGTGCCTAAGTCGGCCTCCCATGTCCGTGGCGTGATGACGCTGCGTCAGCGCCTGCTACCTCTGGTATCGCTACGCGAGATGTTCCATTTGCCCAGTCAGGAGACTGACGAGCGCAGCCGCATCCTGGTGGTAAGTCTCGCCGGGGTATCGGTTGGGATCATTCTCGATAGTGTTAATGAAGTTTTGCGAGTGCCCGGCTCTCAGGTTGAGCCCATGCCGCCAATGCTGGCGCGAGACCAGAACATGGCTGAGCTGACCGGTTTATGCCGCCTGCAAAATGGCAAGCGGCTGGTCTCCGTCGTGTCAGCAGAGCGCTTGTTCCAGCACCAGTCGGTGCAACGTGTTTTGAATACGAATGATAAGGAGCCGAGCGTGGACGAAGAGCTGCTCGATCAGATTGATAACGACGACGAAGAGCAACTGGTGGTGTTCCGTTTGGGTAATGAAGAGTTTGGCGTACCCATCGACAGCGTCCAGGAGATCGTTCGCGTCCCGGAAAACCTAACGCATGTACCCAAGGCGCCTTCCTTTGTCGAGGGTGTCATGAACCTGCGTGGCGTTGTGCTGCCGGTAATCGATCAGCGCCGCCGCTTCGGATTGCCGAGCATTGAGAACAATGATCGCCAGCGCATCATGGTGTTTGTCATCAATGATCTGCGCACCGGCTTTATCGTGGATTCGGTCGCTGAAGTGCTGAAAATCTCACGCAACCTTATCGAGCCTGCACCGGCACTGTCGAGCGAACAGCAGCGCCTGTTTGGTCGTGTGGCAAACCTGCCCAAGCAGAAGCGCATGATCCAACTTGTCGAGCCGCGTCAGCTTCTGGGTGAGCAGGAGCTTAGCGCCCTGTCGAGCGTCGCGTAAGGGAAGGGTGCTGCCGTCATGATTCGTCTGCTTATCGTCGATGACTCCGCATTAATGCGTCGCCATCTGCAAAAGGTGTTCGAGGCCGAAGGTGATTTCGAACTCGAAATGGCCCGCAATGGCCTCGAAGCGATTGAGCTGGCTCGCCAGTTCGATCCGGACGTCATCACCCTGGATATCAATATGCCTGAAATGGACGGGCTGACGGCTTTGTCCATGCTCATGGCAGAAAAGCCTCGTTCGGTCGTGATGTTTTCATCGCTGACCGAGCAGGGCGCTATTGCCTCGCTTGAGGCGTTGGCGCTCGGCGCGGTGGATTTCTTTCCCAAACCGGGCGGTACGATTTCCCTGAATATCGATCAGGTGCGTGACAGCCTGGTTGCCAAGGTGCGTGCCGCTGCTGGCGCTCAGCTCAAGAAGGCAGGAAAACCACGCGCCGGATCAACCGCGCCGACTCGCTCCCAGATCGAGCGCGAGCCGGTGGAAAAAGCCGTAGAGCTGGCAGGTGACTTGGGTGAAGGGCTTGTGCTGATCGGCTCCTCTACCGGTGGCCCTCGTACGCTGGAAGAAATTCTGTCGAAGCTTCCGGCGAGCTATCCCTGGCCGATCGTGGTTTCCCAGCACATGCCGGCCAACTTTACCCGTGCTTTCGCCGAGCGCATGAACAATGTTTGCGCACTCACGGTGATAGAGGTCAGCAGACCTCTGCCGCTCGAGGCGGGTACGGTTTACGTTGGGATGGGGGGCAGTGACGTTTGTATCGGTCGTCGTGCAGGCCGTCCTTATGCCTTGCCCAAGCCGGAAAACAACAAGTACCTCTGGCATCCCTCCGTCAGCCTGATGGTGGAAACTGCCATGGGGCATTTCCAGCCAAGTCAACTGATTGGCGTAATGCTGACGGGCATGGGGTACGACGGTGCTGATGAGATGACCGAACTCAAGCGCCGTGGGGGGCGCACCCTGGCTGAGTCCAAGGAATCATCTGTTGTATTTGGTATGCCGGCAGAGCTGATCCGTCGTGGCGGTGCCACGGAAATCATGGCCTGCACTGAAATGGCCGCCACCCTTGTCCGTTGGGGCAGCGGTAAAACCACTACGTCTTCTCGAGTATCCCGCCATGCCACTCGTTCGTAATACTCTGGCCGATCAGGCCGGTGATGACCAGCCAAGCGGGTTCGAGCAGCTGCTTGATACACTCGGTAGTCCCGATACCGCGGCTCGCCGCTTGGCCGCACGTGCCATAGCACAGTTTCCAGACTCCAGTAGCGCTCTGATCGATCGTCTGGAAGAAGAAGCCGAACCGTCTGTGCGTGAGGCCATTATCACCAGTCTGGCTGCTATCGCCGATGTCAGCTCAGTCACCGCTCTGCTTGACTGCCTGCGCAGTGAGGATGCGGCGCTACGTAACGATGCCATCGAAGCTCTGAAGACGGCAGGTGTTCAGCACCCTGGGTTGATTCAGAACGCGCTGCAGGACTACGACGCCGACGTCCGCATCCTGGCTATCGGCATTCTGGAATCACTTAAGCACCCGGATGTCGAGCTGTGGCTGATCGATCTGCTGGAGCATGACCCGCATCTCAATGTCTGTGCCTGCGCCGTGGATTTGCTGTGCGAAATCGGGAGCGAGCGTGCGGTGCCGGCGCTTGAGGCTTGTCTTGAGCGCTTCCCCGATGAGGCTTACCTGCGTTTCGCCGTTGATCTGGCTATCCAGCGCCTGCGTGGAGAATCAGTCCTGTGAGCCAGACACCCGCGATTACCAAAGAAGACTTCGTGAAGTTTCGCGAATTCTTCTACCGCAAGACCGGCATCCACTTCGATGACTCGAAGCGCTATTTCGTGGACAAGCGCTTGATCGAGCGCATCGAGGCCACGGACGCGGGTACTTTTCGCAACTATTTTGTGAACCTGCGTTTTCAGGCATCGGGTGATGAGCTGCAGTCTCTGGTCAATGCGATGACCGTCAACGAGACCTACTTTTTCCGCGAGGAGTATCAGCTCAAGTGTCTCGTGACGAACATGCTGGAGGAGGTCACCCGGCGTAAGCGTGACTCAGGGCCCATTCGTATCTGGTCGATGCCGTCGTCCTCAGGTGAGGAGCCTTACTCCATCGCCATGTACTTGCTCGAATACTGGAAGGGTATTGAGGAGTGGGATGTTGAGCTGATCGCCTCGGATATCGACACCAACATTTTGGAGCGCGCCAGAAGAGGTCTTTATAGCCCGCGTTCGGTACACAACCTGCCTGCCACACTTTTAGAAAAGTATTTCACGCAGCAGAAAACCGGGGATTACCAGCTGATCGACGATATTCGTCAAAGCGTCGAGTTCAGCCGGGTAAACCTGATGAGCGCTGCCGATGTGAAGGCTTATAAGGGCTTCGACATTATTTTCTGTCGCAATCTGCTGATCTATTTCGATGACCTGTCGCGTCGCCAGGCGGCCGATACGTTTTTTGATGCGCTCAATCCAGGCGGGATGATCTGCCTGGGTCACTCGGAGTCCATGAGTCGTATCTCGTCTCTGTTCCAGGTGCGCAAATTCCCTGAAGCAATTGTTTACCAGAAGCCGTTGGAGGCCCGATGAAACGCATTCTGATCGTCGACGACGCGGCCACCGTACGGCTGTTCAACCGACAAATACTAGAGAAAGCCGGTTATCACGTTGACGAGGCCATCAACGGCATTGAGGCGCTGGAAAAAAGCCTCGAGACGCTCTACGACCTGTATCTGGTAGACGTGAATATGCCCATGCAGGACGGCTTCAGCTTCCTGCGTGAATTGCGCTCCCGGCCTATTGAACAGGCCCCTGCGGTAATGATTACAACCGAGTCGGGTGATCATGATCGTCAGCAGGCTTGGGAATCTGGTGCTAATTATTACTTAACTAAACCGATTAAGCCGGAAGCGTTGCTGAGGCTGGTGAATGTTCTGACCGGAGAAGGTGCCCAGTGAACGCATTGCTGCAACAGTTTATTCAGGAAAGCCGGGAAGCCCTGGAGTCCATTGGCAGTACCTTGCTCGCCATGGAACGAGAGCCTGGCGATACCGCCCCACTGGGCGAACTGTTCCGCCTGGTGCATACGCTTAAAGGTAACTCAGGCCTGTTTGATTTTCCGGCGCTGACCAGTGTATTGCATGCCGCTGAAGACGTGATGGATGCAGTCCGTAACGGTGAGCTGGACTTCAATCAGCAACTGGCTGATCAGCTTTTGAACACGGCTGACTATGTCAGCGAGTTTCTGGATGAGATCGAGCAGAACAGTCAGCCGGGTGACGGTTTTCAGGTTCCGCCTCGTGAACTGGTCGATGGGTTGCGCGCGTGGCTTACCAGCAGCGAGGCGGCAGTGGTTGCTGCTGGCGCAAAAAACGGTACGACTGAAAGCGAGTCGCCCGCCTGGGCTACTGAACTGAATGATGAAGTACGTCAGCACATAGCCGATCGTTTGAAGGGCGAACAATGCGTTTACCGTGTTGAGTATCGTCCTGCCGCCGATTGTTTTTTCCAGGGCACCGATCCTTTGCACCTGGTGCGTCAGCTGCCGGACATTTTCTGGCGTCGTGTGACCGCTGTAGAGCCCTGGGCGGCAGCGTCAGAACTGGATGCCTATCACTGCAATCTGCGTATCGAATTCTTGTTAGCGATACGGGAAGAGGATCTGGCTGAGCACTTCCGGTATGTCAGTGATCAGGTCAGCTGGGAGGCCGTAACAGCGGCACTGTTTGCTTCACCTGCTCCGGTCGAAGAGGCTCAACAGGGCTTAAGCCATGGTAACGAAGCAATCGATCCACTGGTACGGGACGTAGTAGGCACTCAGCAGATAGCCTTGGCTGCCTGCCTCTCTCAGCCTTGGCGTAGCGGTCAGCATGGCGCCATCGTCCGGACATTAACCAATGTTCTCATGGCTTATCCTGCACTCACTGAGACCTTGCAGCGTAGCGTGATGGACGCCGATCAGCAGCGCAGCGCTACACCGATCATGGCCTGGTTCCAGGCACACTGGCAGGCGGGTGCTGACTCCATATCCGAGGCGCCCAAAGAAGAGGGTCGTACTCAAGAGGCCATGAGCGCATGGCTGTCGGCACAGCTTGATCCCGCAGCACCTGTTGTACCGGTGGTGGAAGCTGCACGCGCGCCTTCCGAGGCATCTGCCGGTCGGCGTCAGGAGGAGGCTGGCAATCATGTTACGCCTAAGGTCCTCAAGATCGAGCAGGAAAAGATCGACCGCCTAATGAACCTGATTGGCGAGATCGTAGTTGCCAAGAACGGATTACCTTATCTGGCCGAGCGTGCTGAAGACCAATATGGTCAGCGCGAGCTGGCGCGAGAGATCAAGGCTCAATATGCCGTAGTCAACCGTATCGCCGAAGACCTGCAGGACGCCATCATGCAAGTACGCATGATGCCGGTTTCTTTCGTGCTGCAGCGCTTCCCGCGTCTGGTGCGTGATATCGCGCGCAAGCTGGGCAAGAAGGTCAATCTCATCCTGGAAGGGGAAGACACCGAAGCGGACAAATCCATGATCGAGGCCTTGGCCGATCCGCTTGTGCATATCGTCCGTAACTCCATGGATCACGGGCTGGAGCTTCCGGAGGAGCGTACAAACGCTGGCAAGCCGGAAACCGGCACGCTGCGTATTCGCGCCAGCCAGAACGCGGACCATGTGGTTATTGTTATTGAAGACGATGGTCGCGGTATCGATCCACAAAAGATCAAGGCCAAGGTGGCTGGTAAAGGTCTGGTCGAACAGACCGCCCTGGATGCGATGAGTGATCAGGAGCTGGTCAATCTGGTCTTCCTGCCGGGCTTTTCGACTGCGGAGCAGATTTCCGATCTGTCCGGCCGTGGCGTTGGTATGGATGTGGTGCGCTCGGGTATCGAAAAAGTGGGCGGCCAACTGCGCCTGACCAGTCAGGTCGGCAAGGGTACGCAGCTGAGCCTGACACTGCCGCTGAGCATGGCAGTAACGCAGGTCATGGTGATTGAGTCAGGCGGTCAGCGCTTTGGCATTCCCATGGATCAAGTCATGGAAACCGTGCGCTTACCCAAGGATTCGATTCATACCATCAAGCATCAGCCCACCGCGCAACTGCGCGGCCGCACGATTCCGCTCAAGAGTTTGAACCAGATGCTGGCGGTCTCCGAGGAGCAGGTGCTTAACGAGGATGATGAGTACGCCTTGATGGTGCTACGCAGCCGAGGCGAGCTGGTCGGCCTGATCATTGATGATTTCCACGGCTCGATCGACATCATCCTAAAGCCTATGGTGGGCATTCTCGGTGAGCTGTCCGGCTACTCCGGTACAGCCGTGATGGGGGATGGCTCCATCCTGATGATCCTCAACCCCACGGAGCTATTCGAATGAGCATTACCTTCAAGAAAAGCGTAGCCGTATTGGCTGATCAGGTCACGGTGGAAGAGGCAGAAACCCTGCTGGAATGGCTGGTGAAAAACCCGGCCGCAAAGGTCAATCTGGGTGACCTCGAACACCTGCATACCGCTGATCTGCAAGTACTTATGGCATTGAAACCAAACGTTTCAGTTTGGCCGAAAAATACCGATATAAAGGTGTGGCTTGAAGCCGCACTGAATGCGTAGGAGAGAGTGAAATGAGCAAGAACATCATGATCGTCGACGACTCCGCGACCATGCTGATGAGTCTGCGCAGCAGCTTGGAAATGTCCGGCTTTAAAGTCGAGGCGGCCAATGATGGCGTGCAGGCGATGAGCAGGCTGCAAGGCGGCTACAAGCCGGATCTGATCATCACTGATATCAACATGCCCAACATGGGTGGTCTTGAGCTGATCGGCAAGGCCCGTGCGTTACCTGGAATGCGCTTTGTTCCCATTCTGGCGCTCACTACCGAGAGCCAGCAAAGCAAGCGTGACGAGGCCAAAAAGAATGGTGCCACCGGCTGGCTAGTGAAGCCTGTCGGGGCAGCGGACCTGCTCAAGGTCATCAAGCAAGTCCTGCCGGGTGCCTAAGGAGCTGAGATGAATAACCAAGCCTACCTCAAAGCCGGATTGCTGCTGACCATCGTGGCGCTGGGCCTCAGCTCGCCGGTCTGGTCGGCTTGGCTGGCGCAACAGTCAACGCTGGCCTGCATGGGCATCGCCGTGTTTTTCTCTATTCCATTGTTATTGATGACGTGGAAGTTGTCCCAGACCTCTGTCCATGTTTCTGAGCGACTGGAAGAGCGAAGCACACAGGCGGCACTGTTCGACAAGACGGTTGCCACGGCAAATGCCGTACCTGGCCTGAGCCGCATTGTGCAGCGTAACCTGAAAGAGGTGAGTGATGAGACCGAGCGCAACGTGCTAAGCGCCATTGAGCGCTTGAACAATATTCACCTTACGGGTCAGAAGCTATCCGAAACAGTGAATGAAGGCTGTAGCTCTGCTAAGCAATTATCTTGCGAGGCGGACAGCCATCAGCTACGCAACGAAAAGACATTGGCTACGCTGTCTTCATTCGAGAGGGAGCGCAAAGAAAGCCTGAGCAGCGATATCGAGCGTATGCGCCGATTATATGAGGAGGTCAAGGCGACGGGACCGTTGATTGCACTCATCAGCGATATTGCCAAACAGACCAACCTGCTCGCGCTTAATGCTGCAATCGAGGCTGCAAGGGCAGGGGACTCTGGACGTGGATTTGCTGTAGTGGCCACCGAAGTACGTAATCTTTCTGCCCGTACGGCAGAAGCTGCTAATTCAATCTCTTCAACCATCCAAAATCTGGCCTCGCGCTTTGAAGAAGAGTCAACAGCAGCTCAAAATCGCCAAGAGGATTTTCTAGCCAGGAGCGGGTTGGACCATGTGGGTAATGAGTTGCGCTCGATGGTCAAATATCTGCAGGAAGCAGCTGATTGCATGACAACTGTAGTGAGCGGCGTTAAGGGGTTGAGTTCCGAGGTAAATAATGACCTTCAAAACGTGCTGTCCTGCTTGCAGTTCCAGGACCCGCTACGTCAGCGCCTGGAGCAGAGCAGTCATATGCTGGACACCTTGAGCGATGTTATGGAGGCCTATGGTGTCGGGCTTGCCTCACCTGAAACCTGTCAGCCGGGGGAGCTACCTGATCTCGATGCTCGGATGCAAAAGCACCTGAACAGCTATGTGACGCACTCACAGCACAAAGGCCATCTCGAAGAGATAGGTCGAGGACACGAAGTGCAGTCTGAAGGGCTCAAGATCGAACTGTTTTAAACTTCATACGAATGCAAAAAAGGCCAGCGGGCTCCCGACTGGCCTTTTTTATCGGCTCATGCTCGATGGTTTAACGCCTTCGCCAAGCGATCCCCGCCAAATTGAATCAATGTGACAAGTAATACCAGCCCTATAATGACAATCAACATAACCGATACATCGAAACGCTGGTAACCATAGCGATAAGCAAGGTCCCCTAGACCGCCCGCGCCAATAGCGCCCGCCATGGCAGAAGAATTGATCATCGTAACAAGCGTAATGGTGAATCCGCCCACGATACCCGGCAGGGCCTCAGGTAGCAGAACATGCCAGACGATATGTCGGCGTCGGCACCCTATAGCCTGGGCGGCCTCGATCAGGCCATGGTCTACCTCACGCAGGCTCACTTCAGCGATACGGGCGAAGAAGGGCGTTGCTGCGATCGCCAACGGTACGACGGCGGCCCATACACCGTAAGTGGTGCCTACAATCAGGCGGGTGAACGGAATAAGAGCCACCATCAGGATCAGAAAGGGAATGGAGCGGAAGAGATTGACGACACTCCCAATCAGCGTGTTCAGGCGGACAGCCTCGAACATTCCACCTTTACCACTGGTAACCAAAAATACAGCCAGTGGAATACCGGCAATCAGTGCGATCAGGGAAGAGACGCCTACCATTAGCAGGGTATCCAGTAGCCCTTGCCATAGACGATCAATCAGCAGCGACATAACCCAATACCTCCACATCGTCGAAAATATGCCGAGCCCGCTTGATCAGCTCTTCCTGAGCGTGGGGAGAGCGCCTGATCGAGACCAGCAGATGGCCTACCGTGCGCCCTTGAAGTCGTTGGATGCTCGATCTGATAAGCGTGAGCTGTCCACCCAACGCGTTGAAGAGTGATCCCAGGTCGGGCTCACGGCTTCTTGAGCCACTCAGGCGCAGTTCAAGCAGGAGGGCATCGTTTTGGCGTAATGGCTGTGTCTGCAGACGCGCTTTAAGATCATCTGATAGCGTTTGCTGCAACGGAGAGAGCAGGGTGCGGGTCACGTCATGGTGGGGATCACCAAAGACTCTCCATACGGGGCCTTGTTCGACGACTTCACCACACTCAAGCACGACGACACGATCACAGATCTCGCGAATCACCTCCATTTCATGGGTGATCAACACAATGGTCAGCCCCAGCGACCGATTGATATCGCGTAGCAGTGCCAGAATGGCCTGTGTCGTTTCAGGGTCCAGTGCTGAAGTCGCTTCGTCGCATAGCAGGATATCGGGATCATGAACAAGCGCCCGGGCAATGCCGACGCGTTGCTTCTGGCCGCCGGAGAGCTGCGCAGGATAGGCATCATGCTTGTTGTCCAGGCCTACCAGCTTGAGGAGTGAGTCGACTTTCTGCTGCCGCTCCTGCCGCGGTACGCCAGCCACTTTAAGGGGCAATTCCACATTCTGTCGCACGGTTTTGGCAGAAAGCAGATTGAAGTGTTGAAAGATCATGCCGATGCGCCGGCGCAAGGTAACCAACTCACTTGTGCCGTAGCGACCGATATCTTCGCCGTCTATCAGAACCTGTCCTTCGCTTGGTTGCTCCAGTCGGTTGATTGTCCTTAACAGGGAAGACTTGCCCGCACCACTGCGCCCGATGATGCCGAATATCTCACCCCTGCGCACAGCCAGATCTATACCATGCAGCGCACGCACTGGTCCTTGCTCACCGTTATAGGTTTTACCAATATCCTGAAAGCGGATATGGGTCTCGGCGCGTTCCAGTGCGGTAGAGGTAAGGGGGTAGGGTAGTGCATGAGAGGATTGGTCCGCCTCTGCTTCATGAGTGCTTCGAGCCTGCCGAATAGGTGTAATCGATCCCGTCATGAATCAGCTCCTCCAGCCGGTTTGGTAAAGGGTTCCATGTGCCTTATCTAGGGCTGCACGCACAGCCGGAGAGTGCTGGTAGATATCGACGAACTTGCGTAGACGTTCGTCGTTCTGCCGGTCAGGCCGAATGACGAACTGGATGACGTATTCAGGATGATCAAGCCCGTCAAAAAGCAGAGCTGAGTAGGGGTCGAAGGTATTGGCCAGGCGGATGTAGGCCGGGTAACCCTGCACCAGATCCACGTCATCATAGGCGCGTACCAGTTGAACGGCTTCCAGCTCAATGATCTGTATATGCTTGGGGTTGGTCAGGATATCGGCTTGAGTCGCCTTGTATCCCACGCCGGGCTTCAAGGTGATCAGGCCCGCTTTTTCCAGTAGTTGTAAGCCACGTCCTCCATTGACAGGGTCATTGGCAATTGCCACACGGGCGCCGTCCGGCAGGTCTTCGAAGCGTTTATACTCTTTCGAATACAGGCCTACGTTGTTGATGATGCCGGGGGCATAGGGAATCAGGTTATAACCGCCCTCCTTTCGTGCATTTTCTAGAAACGGGATGTGCTGGAAGTAGTTCACGTCAATGTCCCCGTTAGCCAAGCTGACATTAGGGGCAATCCAGTCGGTAAACTCGACCAGCTCCACCTTCAACCCCTGCTTTTCCGCTTCAGCCACAGCTGCTTCCAGTGGAGGGGCAAAGGCTGCTGTCGTGCCGAGTTTCAGTGGCTCATTAGAGTCGGCCGCGTAGCTCATGCCTGCAGCGCCTAGCAGTGCTGCAAGGGCGAAGGTCTTTATCCAGCCACGGCCTGGGTTCAATCGGTGCAGCATATCGGTCATCCTGTTCAAGGTCATGGGAGGCGAGGCTGGAAGCGTTCCAGTGGTCGTTGAGATCAGATGGCAGTTTGTCTGGGTGTCTGGCTGGCCTGATGTGTCAGGTTTCGCCAATGTGTACCGGCATGATCCGGTGGTAATCGAGCGCCTTGGGCGAACAGTTTTTCACGCAGGGTGCCTGGCTCGTAGGCTGTCTTATAGCGACCCCGTGTTTGCAGCTCTGGAATTACTAGGTCGATAAAGTCCGTATAGCTTTCCGGTGTGACGATGCGTGTCAGGTTGAATCCATCCAGCCCGGTTTCGTCGACCCATTGTTCCAAGGCGTCCGCCACCTGACTGGGCGAGCCAACAATGAGTGGGTATCGGCTACCCAGAGCGTGCTGCTCAAGAAGCCTGCGCTTGGTCCAACCACTGTCCTTGCCGGTAAACGCCTTGACGACCGACTCGATGGCATTGGTCTTTTGATAACGGATAGGCTCATCAAGCCCATAGCCTGCGAAATCGATACCCGTCGAACTGGAAAAATGAGCAAGGCCTGCTTCTGGATTGGCGTAACGTAGATAGTCCGCATGCTTTTCCCGGGCCTCAGCTTCAGTCGGCGCAACAATCACGCTCAACCCCATAAAGACTTTGATAGCGTCCGGCGTACGCCCGGCGGCTACTGCGCTGGCACGTGTTCGGTCAACCTGATGCCGGACCGCCTGAATATCCTGCCCGCCAATGAAAACGCATTCCGCATGTTGCCCGGCGAAATTAACGCCGCGTTCGGAAGAACCTGCCTGGTAAAGCAGCGGTGTGCGCTGTGAGGAGGGTTCGCTCAGGTGATAACCTTCAACGTCGTAGAACGCTCCGTGGTGCCTAACCTTGTGCACCTTATCCGGTCGTGCGTAGACACGGCCCAGGCGGTCAGCGATGACAGCATCATCTTCCCAGCTGCCCTCCCACAGCTGGTAAAGCACGCTTAGATATTCATCAGCCTGATCGTAGCGACGATCGTGCTCATGCTGAGCGGTAAGCCCCATCGCCCTGGCTGCGCTGTCCAGATAGCCCGTCACGATGTTCCAGCCGATACGGCCGGCCGTCAGGTGATCCAGCGTTGAGAACCGTCGAGCCAGCAGGTAGGGATGTTCATAGGTGAGATTTGCAGTCACACCAAACCCAAGGTGTGTGGTATGGGACGCCATGGCAGAGACAAGAAGGAGAGGGTCGTTAACCGGAAGCTGGATGGCCTCCCTCGCCGTGAGGTCGATACCGCCACCGTACACGTCGTAGACCCCTACGATGTCAGCAAGGAATAAACCGTCGAATAAACCGTGCTCCAGCAGCTTAGCCAGCTCAGTCCAATAGCTCAGCGTCTTGTACTGGGTGGACGCATCCCGTGGATGCGTCCAGGGCCCATGGTTGATGTGCCCGACACAATTCATGTTGAAGGCGTTTAGCCGAATCTGTTTCTTTGCCATGACAACCTCAGAGGTAGCTGCGTCGGGGCGGCAGGGTATCGTTCAGGTAGTAGTCGCCAATGGCGTGGTATTTCCAGCGCACGGGGTCATGCAGGGTATGTACACGTGCGTTACGCCAGTAACGATCAAGCCCATGCTCTGCCAGGCTGGCCCTGGCACCACCCAATTCAATGAGTTTGTTGCCTGCCAGTAGAGAGGCCTCTGTACTCAACGCACGCACCTCAGCGATTGCAATGGAAGCGGCAGCTACGGTGTCTGCGGTCGGATCTTGCTGCGCCTTATCGAGTGCCTCTCCAGCGCGCTCAAGCAGGGCTTCCGCGGCGGCAACACGTATGGCCAGCCGGCCGATATCACTGATCGTCAGGGGGTCTTCGTAAGCATGTTCAACACCGGAATCGGGCCAGGGACGCGCCTGTTCACGGACAAAAAGAAGAGCGTGCTCATAAGCACCTCGCGCAATACCTGTATCGATCGCTGCGTGTAATAGCTGGGCGAAAGGGCCTACCGTAGTAGGGCGCTCAAATGCTGTTTGAAAAGGTACGACCTCATCAGCCGTTACCGCGACATTATCTAGCACGACCGAGCCGCTGCCCGTGGTCCGCTGCCCAAAGCCAGACCAATCATCAATAACGGTTACGCCCTCACGGGTGCGCGGGATAAAGGCCAGCCGCTGCTTGCCTTCGTCATCCACAACCGAGGTGGGGATGCGCTGAGCATACAGTGCACCGGTTGCATAGAACTTGCGCCCGTTGACCTTGAAACCGTCCCTGTCAGGGGTGAGCCGGGTAGTGCGGTCCAGTACCGTCTTAGTACCAATCTCGGCCAGTGCATTGCCATAACGGGCGCCGGCCAACACTTCGGTATAGAGCTTGTGCTGCTGTTCGGCACTGCCATTTACACGCAATACTTCCAACGCGTAGTAGTGATTTTGCGGTATCTGGCCTAGGGAGCCATCCGCCGCAGCAATAATAGAGATGACCTTGGCAAGCGTTACGCTGGAGACTTCAGCGCCTCCCAGCGCTTTAGGTACTGTAATAGCCCAGAGTCCGGAGTCCGGACTGGGAGAACTGCTCCAATTCACTCCACGGCAGCGTCCGATGTTGATCCCGCTGAGCGGCGTCTTGCTTGAAAAGGGTGGCCAGCTCGGTGGCAATCCTTAATGCCTGTTCATCACTTTCGATCCGGTCGGCAATACCGTGCAATACAGGTGCATTCATGGTTCAGATCCAGGCATGGCGGGCAGGGGATATACCGTTCAGGTGATAGTTGCCAATGGCATGTACCTTCCAGCGCACGGGGTCATGAAGGGTGTGCGTCCGAGCGTTGCGCCAATGCCGGTCAAGGTTGAACTCAGCCAGCGTGGCTCGGCTACCAGCCAGCTCGAAGAGTTTTTCACTGGCTGCCAAGGCAATTTCGGACGTCAGCACCTTAGCCTCGGCTACCGCAATCGAGGCCTGAGCAGCCTGTGACTCATCAGCAGGCTGGTCCTTAAAGGAATCAAGTACCCCGGCTGCCTTTCGCAATAGCGCTTCAGCTGCATGCAGTTCAACTTCCAGTCGTCCAACCTCTGCAATCAGGTAAGGTTCATTTCGTGCCTCAGTAATACCAGCCTCAGACCAGGGTCTAGTTTTACCAACAACAAACCACCTCAAATCAGCCAAAGCAGACAGGGCTATGCCTGCATCAATGGCTGCATGGATCAGCTGCGCATAGGCACCTTGTAAGGAAGGCTTAGTGCTTAGCAATCCGCTCGGAATAATAATGTCTTCTGCGGGGAGACGAACATTATTGAGAGTGACTGTTCCGCTTGCTGTGGTGCGCTGTCCAAAGCCGGACCAGTCATCAATGATTCGAAGCCCCGGTGTTCCGCGCCGGACGAACGCCATGACTTGTCGTCCGGTGTCATCCAATGCCTTGACGGTTACCCAATGGGCAAACAGGGCACCTGTCGAATAAAACTTTTCGCCGTTCAAGTGGAAGTGATCACCTTCGGGTGTCAGGCGCGCTTTCAGGTCCAATGTATGTTTGCTGCCGCGCTCGGGGCCTGCATTGTCTATTCTCCATCCAGCCAACACGCTTTCGAATAGGCGCTGCTGTTGCTCGGCGGACGCTACGCTTCGAATGACATTGAGAATGCTGAAATGATTCTGGGGAATTTGAGCCAGTGCTGGATCAGCCTTGGCAATGATCTTGAAGATTTCAGCGATCGTTACAAAGGAAACCTGAGGGCCTCCAAAGGCTCTGGGAACGAATACGCTACCCAGACCGCTGGTAGTAAAACGCTCGATTTCGGCCCAGGGAAGTTTGCGCTCCTGATCACGCAGCGATGCTTCTTGCGCAGCGAAACGGGCTAGCTCATGAGCAGCAGCAATGGCTTCGGCGTCGGTAGTGAGAATACGGGCAGGGTAGACGGGTGGAGCTACATCCTGATCGTTATCAAGAAGGGTATCTGGCTTGAGCATACGGCCTCGCAATGAGCAATGCCGGCCAGATCCACAGCGGAGCCGGACCGACAGATGAAAAGTCAGTGCAGGTCCGGTGATCCGGTAAATAGACGTTAAAGGAATTTAAAAAGAGTTATAAATACTTTCTAGCTATAAGCTTAGAGCGAGCTTAAGGGCAGAAAGCTCGTTACTCAGGCTTTAAGGTCAGGAGCGCGTCTACAAGCGACTCAGCCAGATATTCCACCGAGAAAACACCACCATAGGTCCAGGTTGAGCGGACCGTAGCGAATCGTCGTGCTTGCACGAAGGGCATCGCCTGCCAGAGGCGGGTAGGAAAGAGTTTGTCCTCTTGGGAGAACGGCTCGATATGGAGCACAGCGCCTTCACGTATCTTTCCCAAGTCACTGATAGGTTTCTGTGTAATACCCCAGGCGGTAGCGGGTAAAGGGTAGGCAGGCTGAAGATGCAGTAGGTTCATGGCATATTGAGGCATGGAATTGTCGCCATATACATAAGCCACCGCCGGCGTAGAAAAGCGAATCACCGTGACTTTCGGAGGTTCGCCATTGAAGTGCTCAAGCAGCCGCTGCCGTAGTTCAGCAATATGGCGATCCATTTCCGCCAAGCGCTGCTGTGCCTGATCGAGGCGATTAAACTGCCTGGCCAGTGTCAGATAATTTTGCCGTGCGGTTTCGTAATTGTTGTGATCCTGTCGATAGCTGTCGAATGACTCTACCGGGGCGATCCGCTCAAGCTTGCCACGTAGATCTTCAAGAGCCGGGCTGGAGATGATCAGGTCTGGCTTGAGTTCGGCCAAGAGCTCAAGATTGGGCTCGACACGGCTTCCGGTATTGAGAACCGATGACGGCAAAGCAGGGCGCACGACCCACACCTTGTAGTCATCGGCGTCCGCTACCGCCAAGGGCGTGATCCCCATTTCGACCAAGTGTTCAGCCGCTTCCCAGGTGAGCGCAACTACCCGCTGCGGTGTTTTGGCTGCGTGAGCGAGTGCAGAGCCGATCATCAAGAGTCCGGTTAGGACCCAACGGAGCAGGCTGGGACTGATTTTATGCTTGAGCAACCCTACGCGCCTCGCTGTCTGGCTAACAGAATAATGAAATAGACTCCACACAGAACGGACGCCACGATGCCTACCGGCATCTGAAGCGGATAGATCATGACACGGCCTATCCAATCGGCAACAAGCATCAAGACGCTACCCAGCGTGGCGGCGAGCAAGAGTTGAGGCAGGACTTTCCTGGCACCCAGGATGGCTGCAATATGCGGTGCCAGCAGGCCCAGAAAGGCGACCGGCCCCATTACGCTGGTCACGAGCGCACACATCAGCGAAACCAGAACCAGTAGCACGATACGTAGGCGCGTCAGATTCAGGCCGCGACCAAGGGCCACGCCGTCACCTATCGAAATCAGCGACAGGCCTCGATGGAACAGTAGACTGACCCCTCCGATAAGCAGAACGCCTACACAAAGTCCGACAGACTGGCTGGCCGAAACCCGGTAGGTCGAACCCGCCAACCAGCCCATGATGGCGAAGGAGTCTGCTGTCCCCTTGGCCAGGGCAAATTGAAGGATGGCGTCCAGCAATGCCATCAGGGAGATACCTACCAATGCCAGCATGCCCGGTGCATATTGGTGCTGGCGACCAAACAGAAGCAGCACAGCCAAGACCAGCATGCTCCCGGCAAAAGCCGCCAATGGCCCGCCTGCAGTCTGGATAGTCCCACCCATGACAAACGCACTTATGAGAAGGGCAAGCGTTGCCCCGGCGGAAAGGCCAAGAATGTCCGGACTCGCCAAGGGGTTGCGCAGCAGACGTTGAAGAATGGCACCTGCAATCGCCAGTCCGAATCCTGCCGAGGCGGCCGTTAGCGTCCGCGGCCAGCGAAAGGACCAGACGAGGGAGGAGGGCCAGTTCAACTGCCAGCCTTGGGCGCCCGGCGCTAGGCATAGGGTCAGTAACGCAATCACCAGGGCAATGCCCAAAATAAGTACCCAGCCTGATGTGGTGATTCTTCTGTCGCTATTGCCCGGGAGCGTCAGTCCACGCTGATCTTCTGCCGACATTTTGCGGCGCGAAAGCCATAAGAGTGCCGGTGCACCTATCAATGCGGCCGCTGCTCCGCTGGGAATCAGGTTGATCGTCCATTGACTGGCGAGCACAGCCAGTGCATCGGTTGTCAGCAGTAGAACAGCTCCCAGCAGCGTGCTGTATAGCAGTTCATCAAAGGCGGTACGAGCGCCGAACAATCGCGCAAGATTAGGTGTGAGCAGACCAATGAATCCAATCAGGCCGACCGCGGTAATGGAAACGGATGTGAGCCACAGTGAGGCGAGAAACAGCATCAGCATAACCGGCCATAAACTCATGCCGCGTGCTTGTGCACCTTCACTGCCCAGGCGCAGCAGGGTCAACGGTCGCTGAGCAAAGGCCAGGACAAGCAGACCGACCGCCAGCTTGGGCAGCAGCCAGATGACCCATTGCCAGTCCATTTGCGCCAGATCGCCAGCCCCCCAGAGGAAAAGATTCCGGGCGTACTGATCGTTGAGCAATACGAGCCCCGAGGCCAGCGCTCCTAGAAGAAGATTCATGGCCATACCGGCCAAAACGATTGGAAGACCAGCAATACCAGATCGCCCTGCAATCAACAGGACAATGCCTATTGCAGCCATTGCGCCCAGTAGCGCGGCCCATTCACCATGATCGGCAGCCAGAATTGGTGCAATCAGCGTGGCACAAACCAGTCCTAACCATGCCCCTGAGGCCGACCCGATAGTCATGGGTGAAACCAGACGATTTTGCGTCAATTGCTGAAGAAGACTGCCTGATAAGCCCAACGCTGCCCCAACCAGAAGACCCATAACAACCCGTGGAAGCGCAGAGTCACGAAATTGCAGCAGCGTGAAGTCTTGGCTGGAGGCATCGAACAATGCATGCCACTGCTGACCTAACGACAGCGGTGAAGCAATCTGCAGGTGTACGAGCAGTACCAGAAGCAATGATAGTAGCGTGAGCGGATAACGCAGAAGACCTGGTGCAGTAGATAACATGGTTCTGGATGGGACGCCCGTCCCGGTGCGGGTAACGTGCATCTTCAGGCAACAACCGCAATCTTGCGCTGCGCCGCAGGCTGCTCAATGAGTTGAATATCGATCTCGTACAGCTCGGATAGCAAACGACTGGACAACAAGGCCTGTGGCGTCCCGTCAAAGAACAGCCGACCCTGCTTGAGGGCAACGATACGGTCGGCATAACGTGTAGCTAGATTGATGTCGTGCAGAATGACGACAATTCCGCGTCCGGTCTTCTGGTTCAGCTCATGTAAAAGGCCCATCAGCTCATACTGATGAGAGAGGTCCAGGGCCGATGTGGGTTCATCCAGCAGAATCAGTGGCGATTCTTGGGCCAATAGCATCGCAATCCAGGCCCGTTGCCGTTCGCCGCCGGAAAGGGTGTCGGTCAGGTGATCGGCATAATGCGCCACATCCGTTTGTTGCATGGCTCGCTCGATGATCGTCTGATCTTCACGCTGCCAGCGGCCTAACAGACCGCGCCAGGGAAAACGGCCCAGGCGCACCAGTTCACGTACTGTAAGCCCGGCGACTTCCGGCAACCGCTGAGGCAGAAAGGCAATCAGCCGCGCAAATTCCCGCTGGCTCAACCGTGCGATAGGCTGGTCGTCCAGCTCGATCCTGCCACTGTCGGGCATGGTCTGACGCGCCAGCAGGTTCATCAATGTCGACTTGCCGGAACCGTTATGCCCTAGAATGACTGTCAGCTCATTTCCGGCAAGCCGCAGCTGGTCCAGACTCAGAATGAGTCGTCCGCCGCGGTTGACGCGGATATCAGTGAGTTGCAGCTTCAAGGGTTAACTCCTGTCGTAAACGGGCAATGCGCTCTTCCTGCTTGAGCTTGGGGCAGGTGCTGCATAATTCGCCATCTGCGCGGCGGAAGTGTTGGCAGCAGACCTTGCGTCCAAGTGCCAGCCGCTCTTGTCCATCGTCAAGCGCAATGCAGATCAGCTCGCTGTTGTCCTTGAGGCCCAGCGCTTCTAGCCACATACCTTCCAGCACACGCATACGGGTGTTGCATAGCGTTTCGCGCAGGTTGTTCTGCACATAGAGAAGGGCTGCCAGCACACAGTCTGCTGCCAGACGGCGGGCCATTTTCGGGTTGAGCTTGAAAACCGTGCCTGCTTCTTCCAGCTGCCGTTCGCAAAGGTTCTGTAATTGCTTGGCGGCGACACGAATCAACGTGTCCTGGTCGGCGATATAGGGACAATGATCATGCAGGTAAAACCCTGCCACGAACCCGTGGTGTACGCGCTGGGCAAACTGATCGAGAGAAGGAGCACATCGACCGAGGTGGACACCCAGAATCGTCAGGTAGATCGGCTGCCAGACCATGAGCGTCCAGCTACGCGCTGACCAGTAATGGGGGCCGGCCTCCGGATGGGCCTGCTGCCAATGGTCATAAAGCGCTGCAATGCGCACAGGGTTTTCGGCACTGCCGCAGGCGAGGTCATCCGGGCCTGCAGGGCCTATCGTTCCCTTGAGTCCTAAATAGGAAAGGGCGGAAAGATCCAGCAGGCGGGTAAGATCGGTCTTTACCTGAATCGTCATACGTCGGACCCAGAACGAGGTTGGATGTCATCTCCCGAACGTCTGGTTCGGCCGTTCGAGAGGACATGCTCGGATATGCCGATTTAAACACTTAAATACAAATGCATCAAATTATCATTAGCAATCCATGTGTAACATTTCGCTAGATTGCGATGAGCGGAACAGGGTGAGCGGTGGCAGAGGGTTGCCACCGCCTCAAGCATTTACGCCTTGACTACTGTTGTAGCCTTGTTGGGCGCTTTAACCAGTAGCGGAAAGAGAACTGCCGTGAGCAGCAGGCCGGCGGCGCCTACCCAGAACGGCGTAGAAAGCGTGAAATGACTGACGAGAAGCCCAGCGCCATAGGATGAACACATGACACCCAGGCTCTGGAAAAAATTGACCTTGCTGAAGTCCACAGCATACGCCTCGGGCTTGCTCATCTCGAACATGAGCGCATCCAGGCGCACCGTGACCTGATACAAGGCCCAGCCGAACAGCAAACGACCTCCTAGGATGGCCACTTCGTTTTCAACGCCCTGAATGAAAATACCGCAGACGCCAAGCAGCAGGGCGGACAGGATACCTTCCCAGGCATGGCCTTGTTGGCTGGCTCGCTTGCTCCACCAGAGTGCGACCAGCGCTACAGCGCCTGGCAGCGAATAGACGAAGCCGGTGAAGAGCTCATTTTCCAGAGCGGAAACCTGTTGCCAGTAAACCGAGAAGAACGGTCGAATGACATAGGCACTGAAGTAGAACAGCAACATGATCAGACAGAGCTTGTAAATGATCAGGTGGCTACCTGGTTTGGCGATAGGCACTTCGGTTGCAGACTGTTCCGGGGTTTCGCTGGAGGCTGGAGCTTCTCCCGAAGCGGGAGGCTTGTCTCGCATCAGACGCATACAGATTGCCATCTGAATGAAGTCGCCCAGCGCCATGATCAGGAACACTTCACCCATTTCCAGCGCCTGGAGAACCAGCCCGCCCACAGCTGCGCCAAAGATGGCTCCGAAATGCACCACAACCGACAATGTGCCAATGGTTCGCGTGTGGCTTTCCTTGGCTTCCAGACTCATCACATAGGGATACATCAAGAGATAGCTGCCTTTGAAGACCACCATGCCCAGTGAGACAACCCAGAACAAGGGCAGGGAGTCGATGGTATAGCAGCATACGCTGAGCAGCCCCGCAGCCAGCTGTGTCCAGATCAGGATCCGGATAGGATGCACGCGCTTGGCCAGCTTGGCCCAGAGAGGAAAGGCAAACATGACAACAACGCAAATAGCAGCCAGGTAGGCACCGACCTGCTCGGGACGAGGATCGTCAAAACGGCTAGCAAAGTATTGCGGATAAAACGGAATGAGCATGTTATCGCCAATAACTGCCAGGGCCGTCATGGCAATGAGGCAAAAACGTAAATTCATAGCGAACGGGCTCAGCCAGCTGTAAAGGCCGCAAATCATGCATGCGGATCAACAAGAAAGCGACTGTTTGATTATGCGTATTCTTTGCATTCTCGATTACAAGCCGTTATAAGCATCAAAAACGATATAGTCATGAATTGAATATGTTTATCGTTTAAAAGCACTGATTGGCTCGGAACAGCGCCAAGTGATCTCGGGCCACCTCGGTTAACAGCTGGAGCAGCCTATTAACCGAGGTGGCCCGACAAGCAGTGACCAATAGGCCATGGAGGTTAGTATCTAACCTTCATGGCTTCTGAACTTGCTCAAGAACCGTTGCGTCCGCTCTTCCTGGGGATTGGCAAACAGCGCCTTGGCTTCTCCTTGTTCAACGATCACGCCCTGATCGACAAACAGCACGCGATGCGCCACGTCACGGGCAAAGCTCATCTCATGCGTCACGATCACCATGGTCCGCTGCTCATTGGCCAAGTCACGAATGACCGTCAGCACCTCACCGACCAGCTCAGGATCAAGGGCTGACGTGGGCTCATCGAAGAGAATAACCTCGGGCTGCATCGCCAGCGCACGGGCAATGGCAACGCGCTGCTGCTGTCCGCCGGATAGCCGTCTGGGATACGCATCTTCCTTGCCCGCCAGGCCTACTTTCGCCAGTAATGCCCGGCCCCGGGCTTCGGCGGATTCCCTGGCCTCCCGTTTGACCACAATCGGCCCTTCGATCACGTTTTCCAGAGCCGTACGATGAGGAAACAGGTTGAAGTTCTGAAACACGAAGCCGGCGCGTTGGCGGAGCACCCGAATCTGGCTCTGCTGCGAGTTCAGGTTCTGACTTGCATCAATAGCGATATCCGCAACGCGGATACGGCCTTTATCGGGCGTTTCAAGAAGATTCAGGCAACGAAGCAGGGTGGTCTTGCCGGAGCCACTGGGGCCAATAATGGCAACGACTTCGCCCGCAGCTACATCCAGATTGATCCCCTTGAGCACCGGCTGGCCATTGAATGACTTGGTCAGGTTACGTACTTCAATCATGACTCAACGCTCCTGATCATGCCGGTTTACCCGATTTTCCAGCGTGTTCTGCAACGCCGCCAGGGTGCTGGCCAGAACCCAGTAGATCAATGCTGCCGTTAGATACATGCTGAAGATTTCAAAGGTACGCGCCGTAATGAGCTGCGCTTGGCGAAACATCTCAGGGACCTGAATGGTAGCCGCAAGAGAGGTATCCTTTACCAGCGAAATGAAGCTGTTACCTAAAGGTGGGAGCGCCGTACGGGCTGCCTGAGGAAGGATGGTCCTACGCAGTGTCTGTGCCCGTGTCATGCCAATGCTGGCAGCCGCCTCCCATTGTCCTCGGTCAATCGAGGCAATGGCTGCCCTCAGAATTTCACAGATGTAAGCGGCCATATTCAGCGAAAAACCCACGAGCGCAGCGGGCAGAGGATCTAGCTGGATGCCCAGCTCAGGCAAGCCGTAATAGATCATGAACAGCTGCACAAGCAGTGGGGTGCCTCGAAAGAAAGACACGTATACCCGCGCTACTGCGCGCACTACCATGTTTTGGCTAAGCCGCATCAGCGCCAGAAAGAACCCCAGCACCAGCCCGAAAAACATGCCGCCCAGACTGAGTAGTACAGTCCAGACGGCACCTTTGAGTAGAAACGGAAGCGAATTCAGTATCAGTTGAAGGCTGGATTCGCTCATTGAGTGACGTCAGCCTTGAACCACTTCTGTGAGAGCTTGGCCAGCGTGCCATCAGCTTTCATCTTGGCAATGGCCTGGTCGATGGCGGCATGGAATTCAGGATTTCCCTTGCGCTCGGCCACGCCCGACTCCTGACGATTGAACGGTTCGCCTGCTGGTACAAACTGGTTGTCGGTTTTGGCAGCCATTTCAAAGGCGGCTAGTCGGTCTACCAGAACGGCATCAATCCGACCTACACGCAGGTCCTGAAACTTGGTTGGGTCGTCTTCATAAGTGCGAACATCTGCCTGTGGTACGTTTTCCTTGAGCCATTGCTCATAATTGGTACCAAGACCAACACCCACCTTCTTGTTGGCCAAGTCTTCCGGTTTCTTGATGGTGTCCTGCTCGTTCTTGCGAGTCATTGCCTGGACACCGGAGACCGTATAGGGCGTCGAAAAATCATATTTTTTCTTGCGCTCTTCGCTAATGGTAACCTGATTGATCACCACATCCAGACGCCTGGAGTCCAACGCGGCCAATAAACCATCCCATTTGCCCGGCTGGATTTTTGGCTGTACGCCCATTTCCTTGGCCAGCGCCTGGGCAAACTCGACTTCAAAACCGGTCAGCTTGCCGTTTTCATCCTGGTAACTGAAAGGAGGGTAAGTACCCTCAAGCCCAATCACCAACGTACCGCGCTGCTTGACTTCCTTTAACAGGTCTTCTGCATGGGCATTAACGGAGATACCGAGTGCCAGAGCCAGGCTTGCAAACGTGAAATAACGACGCAGAGCGGTTCTCATGTTCTTATTCCATAATGTAAGGATCCAGAACTATAAGATTACACAAGTGGGCTAATAAAATAGCTTCCGGCGCTATAGATATAGCAAGAAGCTTTAATCAGGAAATTAGCGTGCGGCTGATCAGGTGCAGCCGCAGCGGGGAAAGTACCGTTTAACTCAAGAGCAATCAGCCAAGATTAGCTTCCAGCTCAACGGCTTCCTCAGTCTCTTCCGAAATTTTCTGTCTGATGCCGCGCGCCAGTTCGAGAAAATCGTCACGCTGCATGTCCAGCGATGCCAGAGCACATTCCAGGTCTTGCTTAACTGTCATTTCCGCTTGATCAAGCGACATAATGCAACCTCAGTCCTTTTCCTGTTTGGATATACAGTATTCCAAGCGAAGCGGTACGACAAGCAAAAACAGGATAGACGGTCTTCGGTTTTTTAACTGTGCGAGTCTTCGCACTCCTATTTCTGGTACGGCGCAGCAGGTCAAAAGGGCATTGATCAAACCATGCGTCGTCGTCGCTGTCTTGCATAAAAGCCGTCCCATAAACTCTGCGGAGACACAGTACGATGTCATTCAGAGCAAGACCTGTTCATGAACGTAGAGGACTGCTCAGAGCAACTCTGCTGGTCAGTGCCCAGTTGTTACTAATGGGAATAGAGCCAGCGAGGGCTCAGGAGTCTTGGGATTCGGGGGACGGTGGCGTTTCAACGTTCTATCGGTGGGATAAACCAATTCCAACCGCTGCAGGTGAGTTGCTGCGCAGTGAGCCACTTCCCCCACAAAATTGGTTGGAGGATGCAGAAGGGCAGTTTCGTATTCTTTACACGTCAGTAAGCGGTCTGGACAGCTCGCCCATTACGGTCTCTGGTCAGTTGTTCGTTCCCAAAGGGCAACTGCCTGAGGGAGGGTGGCCGTTGCTTGCGTGGGCTCATGGAACGGTAGGCGTGGCCGATGTCTGCGCGCCGTCCTGGAATGAAGCACCAACCGTTTACAAAGATTACTTGAATCGCTGGCTTAAGCAGGGTTACGCCATTGTCGCGACGGATTATGAGGGGCTTGGCACGCCCGGTTTGCATCCCTACCTGACCAAGCGCTCCGAGGCCTACGGTGTGCTCGATAGTATCCGCGCCGTTACGGATGGACGATATCCCATCGCCAACAAGGTGATCGTGGCGGGACAGTCCCAAGGGGGCGGGGCGGCCTTTGCGACGGCCGGATTTGCCAAGGAGTATGCGCCGGAGCTGGATATCAAGGGCACGATAGTCACAGGTATACCGTATCTGACGGAAAGAACGATGACCGTCTCGGGGGTAGATCCTAACCAGGTGGATCCCGGCATTGCCTATATGTTTTACGTAGCGCTGGTTGCCCATCAGAGGCAGCCAGTAACCGATGCTTCGACGCTGTTTACGCCAAAAGCCATGCCGTTATTCGAAAAGGCCGCCCGCTTGTGTGTGGGCACCTTGGCACGAGAGGTCATGCAGGCTGGCCTCACTCAGGCTAATACGGTTCAACCCGAGGCGGTGAAGACGATGGCCAAGATTCTTTTGCCTCAATATCGCTTCAATACCTTGAAGCTGGACCAGCCCTTGTTTGTCGGAACCGGCGATGCGGACCGGGATGTTCGCCCAGAGGGGCAGCAGCTACTGGTTCGGGAGGCCTGCAATGCCGGTACGACAATTGAGGCCCATGTATATAAGGGCGAAAGCCATTCAGGGGCTTGGCTGGTCTCTCAAAAGGATGCATTGAGCTTTGCTCATAAAGTCATGACAGACGAACCCATTGTCTCTACATGCCCTGCCAAAAGCACAACCTCTCCCTAAATTACGACCTGTTTTTATCCAATAACGGCATCAAGTCTTCTGCTTATGAAATTAATTTTCATGATAAATTGATAAAACCTCGCTTCGGTGTATGTTGCTTTCAAAAAGCCAGACAGGGGAATCGCCGTGAAGCCTCACCATGCTGCATCTGAACAAGTCGATGGACTCGGAAAGGGTCTCGGTTCGTTAGCGGGTACTGTCTCTACCCAAGAAGTCGCCGCCTCGGGGTGGGATATCTTGAAGGAGGACGTGAGTCTGCCTGTTGCGGTACTGCGGGAGCAGCGTATCGAGCATAACCTGCAGTGGATGAAGCAGTTCATGGAGCGATACGGCGTACAGCTTGCGCCGCATGGTAAAACCACCATGAGCCCGGCATTGTTCAAGCGGCAAATGGAGGCGGGGGCCTGGGGTATTACGCTCGCCACTGCACCACAGGTTCGCGTAGCGTTTACCCACGGGATACGACGTGTGCTAATGGCCAATCAGCTGGTTGGCAAAGCCAATATGGCCCTGATTGCCGATCTGCAAGAGGCCGATCCCGGTTTCAGCTTTTGCTGTGTAGTTGATTCCCCTCAGAACGTCGAAAGCCTGGGGCGTTACTTCAGCGGGAGAGGTCAGCGTCTCAGGGTTCTACTCGAATACGGCGTATCAGGTGGGCGAACTGGGGTGCGTAATGAGGAGCAGGAAAAGGCAGTGCGAGACGCCATTTCATACTGGCTACACGCATTGGCCCTGGTAGGGGTTGAGGTCTACGAGGGGGTCCTGAAAGAGGAGGCCGAAATCCGTGATTTTCTCAAGAAAACCGTAGCAAGGACGCGTGCCATAGCTGATGAAAGCGGGTTTGCCGAGCCTCGCATTATCCTGTCAGGCGCTGGGTCTGCCTGGTTCGATCTGGTTGCCGAGGAGTTTGCGCTTCCTCAGACGGGGCTGCCTTTGGATATTGTGTTACGCCCCGGCTGCTATCTCACCCATGACGTAGGTATATACAAAGCGGCCGAGGCACGTATTCAAGCCAATAACCCTGTTGCACAGGAAATGCAGCGCAGCCTTCTGCCCGCCCTGCAGCTGTGGGCCTATGTGCAATCACGACCCGAGCCGGGTCGCGCCATCATTGCACTGGGCAAGCGTGATGCGGCGTTCGATGCCGGTTTCCCTGTTCCCACGCTGCATTTTCGGCCCGGTCATTCCGCCTCTCCAATGGAGGCGCCTGCAGCCTGGAAGATCAGCGCCATGATGGATCAGCATGCCTTTATGGACGTACCGCCCGAGGCGGATCTGCAGGAAGGGGACATGCTGTGTTTCGATATTTCTCATCCATGTCTCACGTTCGATAAATGGAAGCAGCTCCTCCTGGTAGATGAGCAATACCGTGTCACCGGAGCTGTCGCTACTTATTTCTAACAATGACGTTGTGCCGGACTCAGGCACGAGGAATGCTCGATGACGCCTTCTATCGGGTTCTGGCTTCTGATCTATGCCGTAGTAGCCATCATTGCGTTGATTGTCTTGATTGCGCGGTATCGGCTGAATCCCTTTATCGTGATTACCCTGGTATCGGTAGGACTGGCTCTGGTCGCCGGTATGCCAGCCAATACGATTGTTGCCTCTTATGAGGCCGGTGTCGGCAAGACGCTTGGGCATATCGCCCTGGTCGTGGCACTGGGTACCATGCTCGGCAAGATGATGGCCGAGTCAGGCGGCGCAGAGCAGGTCGCTCGTACGCTAATTGCCAAATTCGGCGAGCGCAATGCCCATTGGGCGATGGTCTGCATTGCCTTTCTCGTGGGGCTGCCCCTGTTTTTTGAAGTGGGCTTCGTGCTGCTGGTTCCTATCGCCTTTACCGTGGCCCGCCGTGTAGGTGTCTCTATCCTGATGGTAGGCCTGCCCATGGTCGCGGGGTTGTCGGTTGTGCATGCGCTCGTTCCGCCGCATCCTGCTGCCATGCTGGCCGTGCAGTCCTATCATGCCTCGGTAGGGCAGACGCTCTTCTATGCGGTTCTCGTAGGTATTCCGACGGCTATTCTTGCCGGACCGGTCTACGCCAGGTTCATCGTTCCAAAGATTCAGTTACCAGCCGAAAACCCACTGGCCGAGCAGTTTACCGAGCGTGAGCCTCGTAAACAGCTGCCTGGTTTTGGCGTCACAATCGGTACGATTATCCTGCCCGTTGTGCTGATGTTGATGGGTGGCTGGGCCAACCTGATTTCAACGCCGGGCAGCGTCTTCAATCAGTTTCTGCAATTTATCGGCAACTCCGTGATTGCACTGCTGGTTGCCACATTGGTGAGTTTTTGGACGTTAGGGCTGGCTCAAGGCTTCAACCGCGATGCGATCCTGAAATTTACCAATGAATGCTTGGCTCCAACGGCAACGATCACATTACTGGTAGGCGCTGGTGGAGGGCTAAACCGAATCCTTATCGATGCTGGTGTGACCACCGAAATCGTTGGACTGGCCCGGGAATTCAACCTGTCACCTCTGATGATGGGGTGGCTTTTTGCTGCACTAATGCGCATTGCCACCGGCTCGGCCACGGTCGCCATGACCACGGCTTCAGGCATCGTCGCGCCTGTTGCGTTAGGGTTGGGCTATCCACACCCTGAACTGCTGGTTCTGGCTACCGGGGCAGGGTCGGTCATCTTTTCCCATGTAAATGACGGCGGGTTCTGGTTGATCAAGGAGTATTTCAACATGACGGTAACCCAGACGTTCAAGACGTGGACCGTATTGGAAACATTGATCTCCATCATCGCCTTTCTTCTGACATTGGCATTGGCGGCTGTACTGTAATGGACATTCTGTATCAAATCCGCGCACGTCTCGAACATATGAGTGCAGGCGAACAACGTATCGCTCGCCTGATCCTGGAGGATGTGCCGTTCGCAGCCAGCGCCAGCCTGGACGAGCTGGCGACACGGGCTGAGGTCAGTAGTGCTACCTTGTCCCGCTTTGCCCGCAGCGCAGGGTGCAAGGACTTGCGGGACCTGCGCTTGCAGCTAGCTCAGGCCAGCGGTGTTGGAGCGCGGTTTCTGGGCCGAACACACGCACCGGAGCATTCTGCATTCTTTGGCAATATCGTCAGTGACATCGAAGCAACGCTTCGCCAGCATCTGGCCCGTTTCGATGAGCAAACCTTTGCACGGGCGGTTGCACTTGTTCACGAGGCGCGCATGGTTTACGCCTTTGGTATGGGCGGTTGCTCTACGATCTTTTCGGATGAACTGCAGTACCGGCTGGTTCGGCTGGGATACCCCATCGCGGCTTATCACGATCCGGTTCTGATGCGCCTGACGGCTGCCACGTTGGGCCAGGATCAGGTAGTGATTGCCTGCTCGATGACGGGCATAACCCCCGAACTTGTCGAGTCGTTGCAACTGGCCAAGGGGTACGGCGCTCGCATTCTGGCCATCGCACCCGAAACATCGCTGGTTGCCCAACTGGCTGATGTCGTACTGCCGCTGTTTCTGGCTGAAACAGACTTTATTTATAAACCTACCGCCGCCCGCTACGGAATGATGCTTGCCGTGGATATTCTGGCTACTGAGCTGGCATTGAGCGCACCTGAAGCGAATCAGGAACGCTTGCGGCGCATCAAGCTCGCCATGGACGACTACCGTGGCGGCGATGAGCGATTGCCGCTGGGAGACTGACAATGCCAACCTACGATGCTCTTATCCGCAATGCACAGGTGATCGATGGCAGCAACTCGCCGGGTTATCAGGCGGATATCGCTATACAGAACGGCCGAATAGAACAGATAGGATGTATAAGTGGGGCAACGGCAACCCATGAGGTTGACGCCGCGGGGAGGGTGCTTGCACCGGGCTTCATTGATGTTCATACCCATGACGATACCGTGGTGATTCGTCAGCCGGAGATGCTGCCCAAGCTAAGCCAGGGTGTAACGACTGTTATCGTAGGTAATTGTGGCATCAGCGCTTCTCCCGTCAGCTTGAAAGGCGAGCCGCCAGATCCCATGAACCTGTTGGGGCCAGCAGCGGCCTTTGTCTATCCGACGTTCGCCGATTACAAGTCAGCCATCGAACAGGCGCATCCGGGGGTAAACGTTGCTGCCCTCGTTGGGCATACAGCACTGCGCAGCAACCATATGGATGACCTTTATCGTACGGCAACGCCTGGCGAAATTGCTGCCATGCGGGCTCAGTTGCGTGAGAGTCTGGAGCAAGGTGCGCTGGGGCTTTCCACAGGGCTCGCTTATGCCTCGGCCTATGACGCAAGTACCGACGAAGTAATGGAGCTGGCCTCAGAGCTGGACGCCTACGGAGCGGTATACACCACACATTTGCGTAGCGAATTCGAGCCTGTACTAGAGGCCTTGGACGAAGCGTTTCGTATCGGTCGTCATGCGAAGGCGCCCGTTATCGTCTCGCACCTCAAATGTGCCGGTGCAGGCAATTGGGGACGTAGTCCACAGCTTCTTGCGGCATTGGAGCAAGCTGCACGGGATCATCCAGTTGGGTGTGATTGCTACCCTTATTCGGCCAGTTCCTCAACGCTGGATCTCAAGCAGGTAACAGCTGATTTTCGCATCACCATTACCTGGTCTACACCCCATCCTGACGTGAGCGGCCGCGACCTGAACGACATTGCAGAGGAGTGGGGCGTATCGCTACTGGATGCTGCCAAACGCCTACAACCGGCCGGGGCAGTGTACTACGGGATGGATGAAAACGATGTGAGGCGCATTCTGGCTCATCCGCTATCAATGATCGGGTCGGACGGCCTACCCGAAGACCCATTCCCGCACCCTCGCTTGTGGGGCGCCTTTCCGCGAGTGCTGGGACATTACAGTCGCGACGTGGCCCTGTTTCCCCTGCATACCGCGGTACACAAGATGACCGGGCTTTCAGCGGCCCGTTTTGGGCTCTACAAGCGCGGATTAATCAAGGAAGGCTATTGGGCGGATCTGGTCTTGTTCGATCCCAAAACTGTACATGCCGCCGCCGATTTCAAGACGCCCAAGGTTGTCGCAGAGGGGATCGATGCGGTCTGGGTAAATGGAATCCTGTCGTACTCAGCTAAACAACTGACTCCCCATAGAAACGGTCGCTTCCTTTCCCGGCAAGGCGACCTGCGCACATACTTTAATTAGGAGGATGACATGTCAATCAAACGTTACGGTGTTGAGGGTGGTAGCGGGACAGGCGGGCAGCACCTGCCGTTTGCGCGCGCTGTTGAGGCTGATGGATGGCTCTACGTCTCGGGCCAGACCCCTATGGTCAACGGAGAAGTGGTCGAAGGCGGCATCGTCACTCAAACGCGCCAATGCCTGGATAACGTCATGGCCATTCTCAAGGAAGCCGGCTACGGCCCGGAACATGTGGTGCGTTGCGGTGTATGGCTGGATGATCCTCGTGACTTCATGTCTTTCAACAGGATCTTCAAGGAATATTTTGGCGAGCATCCGCCTGCACGCGCCTGTGTAGTATCGAGCATGGTGATTGACTGCAAAGTCGAAGTGGATTGCGTCGCCTACAAAAAACCGGAATAAGGCCTCTGCTCCCGGGTCAGAGTGTTTGATCGCTCTGACTATAGGGATTCCATCATCATGCGTATGTTTTTTGCGTTGCCGTGCCCAGCCTCTGTGGTTACACGTGTAGTCGCCTGGCGAAAGGAGCAGGGCATAGATGGGCGCCTGGTTCCTCCTGAAAATCTCCACATAACACTGGCTTTTCTGGGTGAAATTCCAGAAGAACAGATAGACGCGCTTATGGCTCTAGGCGATCACATACGCTTTGAGCCATGTACGGTCGTGCTTGATCGCGTCGAGCGTTGGCATCAGGGGCTTATCAGCATGATTGCATCCCAGACGCCTGTGCCGCTGGTGTCGCTGGTTGACGATCTAAACCTGGGACTGAAAAGTTTGGGCGTTCCGCTGGATCGCAGACCCTTTGTCCCACACCTGACGGCCGCACGTAAAAGCCGCTATCGGCCAAATGGACTACCGTCATTGGCGTGGCCAGTAGAGTGCTTTGCCTTGTTTGTATCGGAAAGCAGCCAGGGAGGCGTGCAATACAGAGCTTTAAAAGAATGGACAGCAGCTAAAGGCAGTCCGAGGGAATAGGGCGGTGATAACTGCCGCCCATTACGTATTTTACTTTTTATGTAAACTTTATCTGTTGCTGCTTGGCGAATATTTAAGCCTGGACATACTTGCTGAATACAGCGCTGTAGTCATGGGTCATATAAGTCTCCAGCATCAATGTATTCAGCGTGTCCAAGGTACCTGTGTATTGGTGGGTTATGTGTTCAGGCGATGCTGGGTTAGCAATCTTGTACATGGAGGCCGTTACATCCAATACTTTTAGGGCATTGGCACGCTTGAGTTCTTCCAGGTGCTGAATCTTGCTGATCCCGATCAGAGACTTGTAGATGTCTTTGACCTGTTCAAGAAAGGTCTTTTTGATATCGATGCTGAAGGGTTTGCCGCCTATGACGAATTTCAGCTCGACATCTAGATCCACCGTGCCGGCCGTTTCAATCATGACGCTCTGAATACGCTCGCTGAGGTAATCGTAGCGTTTGATAGTGCGCTTGGACGATACCGCAGATTCGCCGTCCACATGAATCAACGCCAGATTAGTAAAGCAATATTCATCCTTTTTCGATTTGATCAGAAAGAAAATCTTTTCACCGTCCTCGTGAAAGAGATAGTCGTCCGCATCGACCTTGTCGAAGTCTGCTGGTTTGATAATGGATCCGATGTCGCTTAGTCCCAAAGCATCTGCTGCAAATCGTTTGAACATACCAGGCTTTCCTTGAGTGACAGGATAAGGCGCAACATCGAGGCTGCGCGCACGCAGAAAAAGGTTTACTGAACACGCAAAGTGAATTTCAGTTGGGCAGTTGTATCAGGCAGTGAAAAAAAGACAAGGCGTAGGAAGGTTCATTAACGAGGCAAGGAAATCTGTCTTGGCTTAACCGGATCCAGATGAAGGTTTAGGACCCAAAACCCATGAAGGGGATAGAGGCGTCAGTGCTTGCTAATATCAAATTTAACATAATATACATTATGCGAAGTTATGTATTCTGGATATGGAGCCATGGGGCAGCGCCTTGAACGCTGCGAAACCCCATATGAGCTTTTTTGAGCCTTTTATGGCTCACGTCTTTATTGATCCTTTAAACGCCGCTGTTTACCAGACGCCGCTCGCTCCTGGTTGATGGCGTTGTAGTAAATGTCTTGCGTTGTACTCGCCTTGGCGTGGCCAAGATCTTCCTGCAGGTGTTTGAGTGGTCTGCTTGGTGCATCGTAGGTTGCGCTGGTGTGGCGTAACCAATGGGCGCTGGCTGCACGCAGATTGGATACTTCGTCCTCGCTGCGACCTTCCTGTTTCATTCGTACCAACGCCGTGTCAAAGCATTCCTGTACCAGGTTGCGAATCTGCCGATCGGTCAGACCGCCTTGTCCACTGTGTTTAGTCAGTAGCGGCGCAGGATCTCCGGCGTATGGCAGCGGCGTCAGATTGCGGAAGGCCCGGTAGCGCTTGAGATAGACCAGCATGTCATCACTGACCGAGATACGACGTTCCTTGTTGCCCTTGCCAATTGCAACGTACCACCAGGAGCCGTCAGGGTCTTTCTGAAAAGCGTCCATGGTGGGAGACCAGCCGGGCCGCCCGGAAAGTTCGGAGATTCGCAGGTAGAGTGAAAACAGGGTCGCTATGATAAAGAGTGTACGTTCGTGCTTTTCAGGCTCCTCTGCAGCCATCCATTCCGCTGTTTCGATAACGAACTCCCATTGAAGGCGGTCAAGAACCTTGCCGCTGACAGCCTTGGCTTTCTTTTGGAAGAAGCGGCTCTTTTGCTTGATTGCCCGAAAGGGATTACCCACTAACACGTCCTGATCATTGAGGTAATCATAGAATGAGCTGCAGATTGCAAAGACTTGCTTGAGCGTACCCTGAGCCATTTCATAGCGTTCTGGGGTAGTGTCATCGTCGTCTCCTGTTTCGACAGCAAGCTTGCGTGAGGCTTTGTCACCCTGAATCCCAAAGGGGCGCCACAACGGATTGGGCTCCATGCTGCCATCTTTCAGAATGAAGCGGCGACGAACAGAGGTGCCCACCCAGTCCTCGTCAGGCTCCTGACTGAATGCTAAGAACGCCTCGGCATCCTGGCGGCGGAGCGAAAGGATAGACCTCCCTTCCTTGATCCAGCTCCACAGAAGGAGACGTTCAACTTGGGTGCGATAGGCTTTGAATGTCGTTTCCCAGCCGGCATAAGAGCGCAAAAATTCACGCACATGAAAATAATCGTCTTTAGCCGGAATACCGGGCTCAAACCGTTTCAGGTAATTCAGGATAGACGTATGTTCTGCCTCATAAGACGTAGCGTTAAGCCCAAGAAAACTGGCATAAGTATCAAATAAAGGCTGGGGTTTAGACGAGAAAAGCATCGAAATAACACTGAAAAGGCAAGTTTCTTAGTATATCAATTTCCGATTATGGACGTAATCGGAAATTAGCTTATTTATAGGATTTTATAGAAGACACAAGTACTTACGAAAGCCGTCTCGGGCCGCTTCCAACGAACCGTTAAAGAACTAAGCTGTGTGAGATTGATCTCATTTTTATAGGCAAATGCCGTTCAGCTTTAAAGGTGGCTCGCCGTGGACTGGTTAGGTATTCATTTTCTCACAGATCTTCAGCAATCCGGCCTTTCGCCTGTCGAGCATAGCCACACTTCTCTATTGGTTGTCTTTTCCTATCTGATTGCAACTGCTGCCGGTTATACCGCGCTGAGCCTTGCTGATGTTGCGGTCGTTGATGATCGCCGAACGCGCATGCTATGGCGCTGGATCGGTGCCTTTTGTTTGGGCGGCGGTATCTGGTCGATGCACTTCCTCGCCATGATGGCGTTCGTCATGCCGATCCCGGTGTATTACGACCATCGCCTTACAGCCCTTTCGCTGGTCATCGCTATCATGGCGTCCTTGCTGGCCATGGTCATGATTGGTCGCCCTGCTCTTACCGCCAAGCAATATATCGGCGCGGCGATCAGTATTGGCTTGGGGGTTACAGCCATGCATTACATCGGTATGGCCGCCATGCAATCTGCTGCGACGGCCTACTATGATCCCTGGCTATTCGTGCTTTCTATTGTGGTATCGATGTTGGCCAGCCTCGGATCAATGATGTTGATCATGAAGCTACGCCAGCCGGACAACCCTGCTCCGCTCAAGTTGAAACTGGCGGCGAGTCTGGCGCTGGGTGCAGGTATTATCTCCATGCATTTCAGTGGTATGGCGGCCGTTACCTTTACCCTCCCCGCCGGCTCGACGTTTGACCCTGGTGCGCACGTTGACAATCACTCACCTTATCTAGGTATAGCGACGGCTTTTATTTCGCTGATTATTATCAGCTGCAGCCTGGTTGCGGTATGGGCAGGAAAGAAGCTGGAAAGCCAGCGTCGAGATCTTGAACGGGTCAACGCCCTGCTCCACGAACTTGATAGCACACAGGCTTCACTCCATAACGTCGCTCATTTCGATGCCCTTACAGGCCTGCACAATCGCTATTCCTTCAACAAGGAAATTCAGATGCGGCTGGATGAACACGTGGCCCAAGGCACTTCCATGGCCCTGCTGTTTCTGGATCTGGATAACTTCAAGCGGATCAATGATTCATTAGGTCATGATGCCGGTGATGAGCTGTTGCGTGTTGTGGCTCAGCGCCTGAAAAGTGCCTTGCGTGAGCGAGACCTGATTGCACGCCTAGGCGGTGATGAATTCTGCATTCTTGCCAACGTTGAAGAGAATTATGAGGCCGAGCTGTTGGGGCGCCGCATCCTGCAAAAGATGAAAGAGCCTATTATCCTGGCCGGTCGAAAAATGGTTATAACCACGTCTATTGGGGCCAGCCTATTCCCGCAAGATGCAACGACCGGTGAAGATCTCATGAAGCATGCCGATCTGGCCTTGTACAAATCCAAGGCTAATGGTCGCAACATGCTGTATTTCTTTCAGGAACAGCTCAGGAGCAAAGCGTCTCTTGAGCTAAAAATGGAGGAAGAACTACGACAGGCATTGAGTCGTAATAATCTGACCGTGTATTACCAGCCCGTCTTTGAGTTAAGTAGCGGCAAGGTTTGCCATGTAGAGGCATTGGTGCGCTGGCAGCACCCCGAACAAGGCTTGCTGCTGCCCGGTAACTTTATTGATATTGCGACGGCAAACGGGTTTATTGCTGATATCGACCGTTGGGTGATTCGCCGAGCCTGTCGTGATATCAAGAAACTGCATCGGCAAGGCTTCAAGATTGGAGTTGCGGTCAACTGCTGTGTACGCAGCTTGGAGCGTGAAACGCTCGTATCCAACGTTCAGGAAGCCTTGAGTCAGGCACGCCTGGAGCCCCAGTTTCTCGAACTTGAAGTAACCGAAAATGCGCTAATGGCCAACATTGACCAGGTTATCGGGCAGCTAAGGCAGCTGCGTGAGCTTGGCGTGCGGTTGTCCATTGACGACTTTGGTACAGGTTACTCATCGCTGGCGTATCTGAGTCAGCTTCCCTTGGATGCTATCAAGGTGGACCGCTCGTTCATTCAGGATATTCCCAACAATGCGCGGGACCTTGACCTGGCGGAAGCCATCATCGCCATGGGACACAAGCTGCATCTGAAAGTCATTGCCGAAGGCGTGGAAACCCAGCAACAGATTACCTTTCTGATCGATAACCAGTGCGACCTTGCCCAAGGGTTTCTACCCAGTCGCCCTCTTCCCTTCGAAAAACTTCAGGCGTTCTTGCTTGATGAGATAGGCAACAACAACGCATTTTCTCACTCTCACCTCGCCTGAAATGAAAAGGCCTGCTTAAAAGCAGGCCTTTTCTTGCTGGTTTCTGACTACGCGCGGCTAGTATCTGCACGTGCATAACCGTTACCGATATCGGCTCGCATATCAGCCGGTGTTTCAAAGTCGCTTGCGGCACCACGCATGTCGCTTATTGACTTTGGAAAGCCGGATCGGTTGCTGTAATCACGTATAGGCATGTGTCGTGGACGGTGGTGGCGCTCTGTGACGCCCCGTGTTGCCATGACATCGACCAACGCGGTAGCCAGCACGACAGCCATCGCGATTTTCACGTTTCCCCGCTTGGGATTATCGGCATTCAGACCGGTCGCCAGTGTAGCCAGATCCAGGGCATCACCCGCTACACGGCTCCAGAGCGCAGGTGTAGGGTTGTCACTCAGCGCGCCGACACCACTGACAATCTCACGCACCCCATAGGCACGAACAATATTCTCCGACCCTTCCATACCCAAGGCGCGGGTCAGTAGCCGTGGAGCAGCCAACTCCAGGAGACCAAGACCCAGGCTGTAAAAGCCGAGGCCACGGGCCAGCTTGTCTGAAGCGCCTAGTGATCGCTGGGGGGATGAAAATTTCTCAAGCATGGTCATAGCCGTCTCCCTCAAGGTTTCAGAACAACCTTGATGCAGTTGTCGAGTTTATCCCGGAAGGTCTTATACATTTCTGGGCCCTGGTCGAGACTTACCGTATGGGTAATCACGAATGAGGGGTCGATCTGTCCGTCATCGATACGGCGCAGCAGGTCATCCGTCCAACGTTTGACGTGCGTTTGCCCGGTGCGCATGGTAAGCCCCTTATTCATGAGCGCCCCCATGGGAATCTTGTCGACCAGACCGCCGTAAACGCCCGGGATAGATAAAATGCCCGCCGGGCGACAGACATAGATCATCTCGCGTAATACATGAGGACGATCACTCTCCATCATGGTCGCCTGCTTGACCCGATCATAAACGGCATCCAGCGACCGCGTCGCATGGGACTCAAGGCCTACGGCATCAATGCATTTTTCAGGACCCTTACCGCGGGTAAGCTCGTTCAGACGCTCAACCACGCTCTCCTTGTCGAAGTTGATGGTTATCGCCCCGCCCGCTTCTGCCATGAGCAGTCGTTCAGGCACGTTATCGATCATCACGACCTGCTTGGCGCCCAGCAGTATGGCGCTGCGCACACAAAACTGACCCACCGGACCCGCCCCCCAGACCGCTACGGTATCAGTAGGCTGAATGTCGCACTGCACCGCAGCTTGCCAACCCGTGGGGAAAATATCACCCAAGAACAGTACCTGTTCGTCCGTAAGCGTGCTTGGAACCTTTACATGGGTAGAATCTGCAAACGGAACACGTACGTACTCGGCCTGCCCGCCTGCGTAACCGCCGGTTAGGTGCGAGTAACCAAAAAGGCCTGCTGTGGAGTGACCAAACACTTTGTCACCCAGGTCTTTACGGCGGTTCGAGCGCTCGCAGACAGAAAAATTACCGCGTTTGCATTGCTCGCATTCGCCACAGGTAATGGTGAATGGCACGACGATGCGATCGCCTACCTTTAGCTCTTTGTTTTCCGAGCCGACCTCAACCACCTCTCCCATGAACTCATGGCCCATAACATCGCCGCACTCCATGCCGGGAATGAAATGGTCATAGAGGTGAAGGTCGGAGCCGCAAATGGCGCAACTGGTTGTCTTGATAATAGCGTCGCGTGGGTGTTCGATCTTGGGGTCCGGAACGGTGTCGTAGCGGATATCGTTTTTCCCGTGCCAACAGAGTGCTTTCATGCGCGTTCTTCCAACGTTGGTTGAAAAGTCCCGTCACCAACAGCGTGAAGGTCCCTCCTGTCTGGGACATGGGCGGGCTGTATGAATAAGGCCACTCCCTTGGCAGTGATGCTATTGGGACATCAGAACGCATAGGAAAAGTTCAAAGATTGCCCGGATCCTCAAACCAAACGGTAAGGAATAAAGATGACCTGCTGGTCATTTCCTTTTCAGAAACCTTATAGGGTTACTGTTAGAGCTACTAATCGCGGGTAGCGTTCGGTTTCTCAGGAAGCGCGCATTGATCATCCTTACAGCGTCTGGAGCCTTCCGGATGAGGAATCCAGATCAGTTGCGGGCGAGCGCGCAAAAACAGGCGATAACCCAAATCAAACAACGGCCGCAGCGGCTTCCAGGCAAGAGGTGCTGCCCAACGGCCAAGCCCTGCCGCTCGCCAACTCCAATAGGTTGCATCCAGCCCCTTGACCCATTGCCCGTCGGCAAATCGGGCGTGCAACAGATCCCTGAACTGCTGTGATGACATGCCAGGTGCCGGTGCCTCGAAGGCCGGGTCAGCTACGTCTGTAAATAAAAGACGTGCAGGGTCAGCATGTCGACGCAGATGTCGAATCTCGCGGGCACACAGCGGACAGTCGCCATCGTAAAACAAGGTGAGCGGCCACGCGGGTTGCATATACTTCTCCAAAGGGTACGACCTGAAGAGGCCATACCCTTTCACTCGATCAAATAGGGCTATCGGTAGAGGGTTTTTCCCACAGATTGATTCCCCCTTCAACGGCATACTTATCGATTTCTGCCAGCTCTTCTGGTGTAAAGGATAGGTTGCCTAGCGCGCCGATATTTTCCTGCAATTGCTCCGGACGGCTCGCTCCGATCAGCGCCGAGGTGACACGCGGATCGCGTAGCGTCCAGGCCAGGGCAAGCTGAGCCAGACTCTGACCGCGACGCTGGGCAATATCATTCAGTGCGCGCGCCCGTGCGATGTTGTCATCGGACAGGTGCTCCGTTCGCAAGGAGGCACCACCGGGACGGTTCACCCGTGCATCCTCCGGTACGCCATTGAGGTATTTGCCGGTCAGCAAGCCTTGGGCCAACGGTGTAAATGCGATGACGCCTGCACCGACCTCATCAGTTGCATCCAGCAGGTCTTTTTCGATCCAGCGATTGAACAGGTTGTAGGAAGGCTGATGGATGAGAAGAGGAACCTTCCATTCCTTGAGCAGTGCCGCCATCTCGCGTGTCTTGCCAGCTGAATAGGATGATATGCCAATGTACAGGGCCTTGCCCTGCTGCACGGCCGTAGCCAATGCACTGGCGGTTTCCTCAAGTGGTGTGTTGGCATCGAAGCGGTGGGAGTAAAAGATGTCGACGTAATCCAGCCCCATACGCTTCAAGCTTTGATCAAGGCTTGCCAGGACGTATTTGCGTGAGCCACCGCCCTGTCCATAAGGCCCTGGCCACATATCCCAGCCGGCTTTGCTGGAAATGATCAGCTCGTCCCGATAGAGCTTGAAGTCTTCCCGCAGGATTCGGCCAAAGTTGGTTTCGGCGCTGCCGTAGGGGGGACCGTAGTTATTGGCCAGATCGAAATGGTTGATGCCAAAGTCGAACGCCGTACGTAACAGGGCCCGCTGGTTTTCAATGGGTGTGGTGTCACCGAAGTTGTGCCACAAGCCCAGGGACAGTGCAGGCAGGACCAGACCACTCTTGCCTACCCGACGGTAAGGCATGGATTCGTATCGGTTGATGGCAGCCGTATAGCTCAAGGCGTTCTCCTCTCTTCTGTTGTGCTTATGCTTAGGTCTGCAACGGTTATACGACAACTTGACCATTCAGCAAAAGCTGCTTCTACATTCCGCAGGCTTGAATGAGAAATTGTCGAAAGGCTTCTGCCGCCGTCGGCAGTTCGGTATCCGGCTTCCAGATCAGCCCGAGCTCCATAGGCGGAACGGCATCATTGAGCGGGCGGACCTCGATCTTCTTGCCTTCAAGCGACCAGGTACGAAACACCATGTCCGATAGGATGGTCACGCCAAATCCATGGGCAACCAGGCCACGTACAGACTCCATGGAGGATGTTCGAAACGCGACCCTTGGTTCCAGACCGCGTGCCTGCCAATAGCGCTGGGTCGAGGCTTCGCCCTCTTCGACCGTCCCGAGAATATAGGCATGCTCGGCCACATCCTTGAGGGTAATGTCGGGTTTGGTCATCAGCGGGTGGTGACTGGCCAGCCAGAGCTGGCGCCGTGATCGAATCAGAACATAATGCTCGAAACGGTCAATGGCCTCGCTGTTGGACACAATGATCAGGCCAAGATCCAGGCGCCCTTCCAGAACAGCCTGCTCGATGCTGGGCCGATCCATGTCCACTAGATCAATATCCACCTGTGGATAGCTGCGCTTGAAGCGAGCCAGCAGGCTGGGCAGAAAATACCCCAGCACTGCGTAGGTGGCTCCTACGCGCACCACTCCCTCCTGGGTATGACTCAAGAATAGGGGTTCCTTGAGTGCATCGTTCAGCGTATCGAGAATGTGCCGGGCATGCTGCAGGAACCGGTGCCCTTCTGCTGTCAGAGCAACCCCGTAGGGCTGTCGCTCAAACAGATTGACCCCCAGATTTTCCTCCAGTTGAGCCACTGCAGAGGTAATCGCGGACTGGGAAACATGGACATCCAATGCCGCCTGGGAGAAACGGCCCGTGGTGGCAGCCGCCACAAAGTAGCGTAGTTGACGCATCGAAATATCTTTGGAGCTGGCCATCTGATTTTCGAATACCTGAGTGCGGTTTTTAGAATTTTACGTTACCTGTACCCCTTCCTACACTCAAAAGCAAATGGGGCTTCGCTCGCCCCGATCCTGATGACAAAAACAATAAATCGAGGAATAGCGAATGAGTGCAGCCAACAAGACGTTGGATGAAAAGTACACGTTGGAAAGCGGGCGCATCCTGCTAACCGGTATCCAGGCGCTCGTCCGCCTACCCTTGATGCAACGGCAACGTGATCTTGCAGCAGGTTTGAATACTGCTGGGTTCATCTCGGGATACCGTGGCTCGCCACTGGGCGGCCTGGACCAGGCTTTATGGAAGGCTCAGAGCCATCTCAAACAGCATCACGTTGTCTTTCAGCCCGGCCTGAACGAAGACCTGGCCGCTACGGCCGTCTGGGGATCACAGCAGGTCAACCTCTTCCAGGGTGCGCAATACGACGGCGTGTTTGGCATGTGGTATGGCAAAGGCCCAGGCGTTGACCGCTGTGGCGATGTCTTCCGCCACGCTAACGCTGCAGGCTCTTCACGCTTTGGCGGCGTGCTGGTTATCGCTGGTGACGACCATGGCGCTCGTTCTTCCACCCTGCCTCATCAGACCGAGCACATCTTCAAGGCCGTGATGATGCCCGTGTTGTCTCCCTCCGGGGTGCAGGAATACCTCGATTTTGGTTTGCATGGCTGGGCCATGTCCCGCTATTCAGGCTGTTGGGTGGCCATGAAAGCCATTTCGGAAACCGTGGAAAGTGGCGCGGTGGTCGATGTCGACCCGCTTCGTGTACAGCCCAAGGTGCCTACCTATGAGCTCCCGGCGGATGGTCTCAACATCCGCTGGCCCGATCCGCCGCTGGTGCAAGAGAAGCGCTTACTGGAGCATAAGCTCTATGCCGCCCTCGCCTATGCGCGGACCAACGGGCTCGACCGCATCACCCATGATTCTCCCAATGCCCGCATCGGTATCATCACGTCAGGCAAATCATATCTGGAAGTCTGCCAAGTCCTGAAGATCCTGGGCATTGATGAGGACATGGCCCGGCAGATCGGCTTGCGCGTGTACAAGGTGGGCATGGTCTGGCCCCTGGAAGCCGAAGGCGTTCGGCATTTTGCCGACGGGCTGGAAGAAATCATCGTGGTGGAAGAAAAACGCCAGTTGATCGAATACCAGCTCAAAGAAGAGCTGTACAACTGGCGCGAGGATGTCCGTCCACGCATCGTGGGCAAGTTTGACGACAAGGGCGAATGGTCACTGCCCCATACGGACTGGCTGCTCCCGGCCACCAGTGACTTGACCCCAGCGCAGATTGCCCGTGCAGTGGTCAAGCGCATCCTGCAACGCCAATCCAATGGCCTGCTGCAGATGCGCCTGGCGGTGTTGGATGCTCAGTTGGCAGCTAAAGGCGGACTGGTCACCAAGATGGCGCGGATGCCCCATTACTGCCCTGGCTGTCCACACAACACTTCTACTCAGCTCCCGGAAGGCAGTCGCGCACTGGCCGGGATCGGTTGTCACTACATGGCAACCTGGATCTACCCTGAGCACACCCAGACATTCAGCCAGATGGGTGGTGAAGGTGTTGCCTGGGTAGGACAGGCACCGTTTACTCAGACAAAGCATGTGTTTGCGAACCTGGGCGATGGGACTTATTTCCACTCAGGGCTTCTAGCCATTCGCGCATCGGTCGCCGCGAAAGTACCGATTACCTACAAGATTCTCTACAACGATGCCGTGGCCATGACAGGCGGCCAACCGGTGGACGGTACCTTGACCGTGCCGCAGATTTCCCAGCAGCTACGCGCCGAGGGTATCGAGCGCATCGTGGTCGTCACGGATGACCCGGACAAATACAAGCCAGTCAAAGGGCTTGCCGAGAATGTACCGGTCAAACACCGTGACGAGCTGGACGCTGTGCAACGTGAGCTGCGAGAGCACCCGGGCGCATCCGTCATCATCTACGACCAGACATGTGCCGCCGAGAAGCGACGTCGCCGCAAGCGTGGTGCCTATCCTGATCCCGCTCGTCGCGTTGTGATCAACGAGGCCGTGTGTGAAAACTGCGGTGATTGCAGCAGCAAGTCCAATTGCATGTCCGTGGCTTCGGTCGAGACTGAGTTCGGACGCAAGCGCGAGATCGACCAATCCGCTTGCAACAAGGATTTCAGCTGTCTTTCAGGTTTCTGCCCGAGCTTTGTCACGGTGGAAGGCGGAAAGCTGCGCAAGGCCAAGGCGCTGGCGGAAGACCCTTCCGATAGTTGGGATCTGCCTGAGCCTGTACTGGCCTCGGTCAGTGAGCCTTACAGCATTCTGGTAACTGGTGTGGGCGGTACAGGAGTCGTCACGATCGGTGCCCTCCTGAGCATGGCGGCTTATCTTGAAGGCAAGGGAGTGCTGACGCTGGACATGGCGGGGCTGGCGCAGAAAGGTGGCGCAGTGTGGACTCATGTACGGATCGCCGAGCGGCAGGAGCAGCTCTTTGCACCCCACATTGCTGAAGGTGAAACCAACCTGTTGTTAGGTGGCGATCTCATCGTCAGTGCCAATGCCGAGACGCTTGATAAGCTTCGCCAGGGCGTCACCCATGCGCTCGTCAACAGCCAGGAAAGCGTAACCAGCCACTTTGTTCGCACCTTTGCCCATCAGGCAAACAGTGGCGATGTTCACACCCATCCTGATCCTCAATTCCAGTCCCAGAACATGGCCGCTCAGATCGCCGAAGCCGTAGGAACGGATCGTGCCTTTTTCCTCAATGCCAGCCGTATCGCCACTGCGCTGATGGGGGATTCGATTGCAACCAATACCTTCTTGATGGGAGTGGCCTATCAGAAAGGTTGGCTGCCGGTTAGCCAGGACTCGCTATTCCAGGCGATCGAAATGAATGGCGCTGCCGTCGAGCTGAACAAAAAAGCCTTCATCTGGGGCCGTCGAACTGCCGTTGACCAGGCGCGGGTCGAGCAGAAGGTCAAGGAAGGCTCCGTTGTTACCGCGTCTCACCAGTTATCCAAAACCCTTGAAGAAGTGATTCTGCGGCGTGTGGATGATCTGACGGCGTACCAGAACACCGCCTATGCCGAGCGCTACCTTGCGCGTCTTGAAAAGATCAAGGCAGCTGACACTGCCCTGATGGGACAAGCCGGAGAGTTGAGCGAGGCGGTTGCCCGCGCCTATTACAAAGTCCTGGCTATCAAGGACGAATACGAGGTGGCGCGTCTGTACACCGATGGCGACTTCCAACGCAAGATTGCTTCGATGTTTGAAGGAGACTACACGCTCAACTTCCATTTGGCTCCGCCTATCTTCAATAAATCCAAGGCTGGTGAGGGTCCGAAGAAGCAGCAGTTCGGACCGTGGATGATGAAAGGCTTCAGCGTGCTGGCGCGCCTGAAAGGTATCCGCAATACCTGGCTGGACCCCTTTGCCCGCACTGAAGACCGCAAGCGAGAGTTGAAGACGCTTAGGGAATACGAAGCCAACCTGGATGAAATCCTGCAGCGTCTGACGCCTGACAATTATTCCGTTGCGGTTGAGCTTGCCAAGTTGCCGCTGGACATCCGGGGGTTCGGCCCGGTGCAGGAGCGTTATCTGGCTACTGCCGAACGCAAGCGTGCCGAACTGCTGGCCCGCTTGAGGCAACAAGCCTCGTTTGTAGACGCTGCCGCTGAGGTACAGGAGACTCTGCAGCGCATTCGTACTACCCAGCTGTAAGGTGTTGAATCGAGCGGTTGCAGGAATGAGCCGCTCGTATCCCAATGCAGAAGGTGGCTTTATCAATGGCACGGCAAAATGTTAACCTAATCACAATTCGCATGGTGCGAATCAAGGATGCCCGAAAGGATTAGTGATGTATCGTAAAGCAGTTGCGGCTATCGGAATGGCCGTATTATTAAATGGATGTGCCTCTGGCTTGAACAGTTTTCAGAAGTCAGAACTCGACCGGTACGAAGCCCGCGGTCTGGTCGTTCAAGAAAAGAGCCCTGGTCTTGCAGCAGGCCTTGGCCTTCTTCCCGGAGGAGGTTCTTTCTATAGCAGAGAATACGGCTTTGGCGTCGTGAATCTTCTGCTCTGGCCTCTTTCCATCATCTGGGACCCGGTTGGCGGTTACGATGCAGCCAAGGTCATCAACTATCAGGCCACCAAGGCTAAGCTTGATGCTGAGCGTGACAAGGACCTGGACACGCTTGATAGCCAGCTTCAGCTGGGTCAAATTGACATGACCCAGTACACGCTGGAAAAGCGTAAGATCGAGAGCAAATACAAATAATTCCCCCCGCTCCCGCTGACATCATGACCAGCGGGAGCGATACGCACTACGATGCCTTCCGCTGCGTCAGCTCCTCGATCATGATTTCCCGCATGCGAAATTTCTGAATCTTGCCCGTTACGGTCATGGGAAACTCGTCTACGAAGCGAACATGTTTCGGCACCTTGAAGTGTGCGATGTGGGCCTTGCAGAAGTCGCGAAGTACCTCCTCTTGCGGGCTATGCCCGTCATGCAACTTGACCCAGGCGACGATCTCCTCACCGTACTTGTCGTCAGGAATGCCAATCACCTGAACATCTGCCACTGACGGGTGACGGAATAGGAACTCTTCGATTTCACGTGGATAGACGTTTTCACCACCCCGAATGATCATGTCCTTGCTGCGGCCCACGATCTGCACATAGCCCTGCTCGTCCATGCAGGCAAGGTCGCCCGTATGCATCCAGCGGGCACCGTCCAGCACGTCGGATGTGGCCTTTGGGTTTTCCCAATAGCCCAGCATCACGCTGTAGCCGCGTGTACATAACTCGCCTATCTGTCCACGAGGAACGATGCGGCCCTGCTCATCGACGATCTTGCTTTCCAAATGGGGCTGACTGCGGCCCACGGTGGTAACGCGGCGCTCCAGCTCATCGTCCGGGCCGGTCTGAAGGGAGACCGGACTGGTTTCGGTCATGCCGTAGGCTATCTGCACTTCGCTCATGTGCATCTCGGTTATGACTCGGCGCATCACTTCGATCGGGCATGTCGATCCTGCCATGATGCCGCTGCGCAGGGAGGACAAGTCAAAACGCACACGTTCGGGATGATCAAGTTCGGCGATAAACATGGTGGGAACGCCATAGAGCACGGTGGCCTGCTCTTCCGAGATAGCGCTCAATGTTGCCAACGGCTCAAAAGATGGCGCTGGATAGATCATAGTGGAACCGTGGGTCAGGCAACCTAGATTACCCATGACCATACCGAAGCAGTGATACAGCGGTACGGGAATGACCAGACGATCCCGCTCGGTCAGCCCAAGGCTTTCTCCCACCATGTAGCCGTTATTGAGAATGTTGTAATGACTCAGAGTGGCTCCCTTGGGAAAGCCTGTGGTGCCCGAGGTGTACTGGATATTGATAGGGTCATCGAACTGAAGTAGCGCGCTGCGCTCATGCACATCAGCCGTGCTCGTTTGCTTGGCGAAATTGGAAAGATCACTCCAACGCAGGAAACCGGCAGGTGCCGTTTCGCCCAGCGTGATTATGCCGTGCAGATCCGGAAGGTTTACACAGCGCAGCCGTCCTGGGGGCTGGCTTTCAATATCAGGGAGAAGCTCGTTCAACATGGCGTGGTAGTCGCACGTCTTGAAGATATGCGCGCACACCAGCCAACGGCAGCCGGATTGCTTCAACACATACTCCAGCTCACCTACCCGATATGCCGGGTTGATATTGACCAGAATGGCCCCGATTCTAGCGCTGGCAAACTGCGTCACGCACCATTCCATGCAGTTTGGTGCCCAGATACCCAGTCGGTCCCCCTGCTCTACACCCAATGCTACCAAGGCCCTGGCGCAACGCTCTACCTCCTCGGCCAACGCCTGCCAGGTCAGTCGTACATTCTGGTGACGAACAATTAGCGCTTCGCGCTCAGGGTAACGGGCTACCGTAAGATCAAAGGCCTCTCCAATCGTCATGGCCAGTAAGGGCTTGTCTTGACGGCCCTGGGTATAGCTCGGTTGGTTCATGGCTTTCCCTTCTTGTCATTGTTGTGGGAACTGCTGACTCATGTGGCTACCGCTAAAGCCTAGTTATCTTTACGTTAACGTAAAGGGCATGGCAAGTCGTTGCATCCAACCAGCACAGCTAAATTTCTGAAAAGGTGTCTGGCATGCTTGCGAGGTATTTACATCCAGACATTACCGAAGCGAGTTGACAGCTTCGCTGACCAGCTTTACGTTAACGTAAAGGTAATCCAGATGAGTTTACATATGACGGCGAGTTACAGCATTTCCGATCTGGCCCGAGAGCTGGACATTACAACCCGAACCATTCGCTTCTATGAGGAGCAAGGCATGCTTACGCCCGAGCGGCGTGGTCAGGAGCGCATCTACTCGGCCAAGGATCGCGTCACGCTCAAGTTGATTCTGCGGGGTAAGCGAATCGGGTTTTCACTGGCGGAGTGCCGGGAATTAATCGAATTGTATGACCCGAGTTCAGGTAACCAGAAGCAGCTCAATAGCATGCTGACCAAGATTGCGGAACGTCGCGAGCAGCTTGCACAGCAGCTGATGGATATTCAACAGATGCAGCTCGAACTAGACACGGCTGAAGAACACTGTCGTGCGGCGCTGGAGATGGCTAACGCAACGGCTTGATCCCCTTTTGCTTCCACCAGACAAAAACAATCACAGGTGACCCCATGACATACCCCTCGCTCGACTTTGGCCTCGGCGAAACCATCGACATGCTGCGCGAGCAGGTGCAAAGCTTTGTCAGAGCGGAAATCGCACCCCGCGCAGAAGCCGTTGACCGTGAGAACACGTTTCCCCATGACCTTTGGCGCAAATTTGGCGACATGGGTCTCCTGGGTATCACAGTGGATGAAGAGTACGGCGGCTCGACATTGGGGTATCTGGCTCATGTAGTGGCCATGGAAGAAATCAGCCGAGGCTCGGCCTCTATCGCCCTCTCCTATGGTGCGCATTCGAACCTGTGCGTCAATCAAATCCACCGTAATGGGACGCCTGAGCAGAAAGCCAGATATCTGCCCAAGCTAGTATCAGGTGAGCATGTCGGCGCCCTGGCCATGAGCGAGCCGAATGCCGGTTCTGACGTGGTTTCCATGAAACTGCGTGCAGAGAAACAGGGTGACCGCTACATCCTCAACGGCACTAAAACCTGGATTACCAATGGACCAGATGCCAATACCTATGTGATCTATGCCAAGACTGACCTGGATAAAGGACCACACGGCATCACAGCATTCATCGTTGAACGTGACTGGAAAGGCTTCAGCCGCAGCAACAAGTTCGACAAGCTGGGCATGCGAGGCTCCAATACCTGCCAACTCTTTTTCGATGGCGTCGAGGTGCCGGAAGAAAACATCCTTGGCGCCCTGAACGGGGGCGTAAAGGTACTCATGAGTGGGCTGGATTACGAGCGTGTCGTACTCTCTGGCGGACCTGTCGGCATCATGCAGGCCTGCATGGATGTCATTGTCCCCTACATTCACGACCGCAAACAGTTTGGCCAGAGCATTGGCGAGTTCCAGTTGATCCAGGGAAAGGTGGCAGACATGTATACCCAACTCAATGCCAGCCGCGCGTACCTGTATGCCGTTACCCAAGCCTGTGATCGAGGAGAAACCACGCGCAAAGATGCCGCGGGCGTCATTCTCTATACGGCTGAGCGAGCAACCCAGATGGCGCTGGATGCCATCCAGATTCTGGGCGGCAATGGTTATATCAACGAATTCCCAACCGGCCGCCTTCTACGCGATGCCAAGCTGTACGAAATCGGTGCGGGGACCAGCGAGATCCGGCGCATGTTGATCGGGCGCGAGTTGTTCAAGGAAACGATGTAACCCGCTTCTTATCCTGCGGACATTCCAACAACAACGCTGAAGCGAGATCCGCCATGACCGTTATAACCAGTCAGCTCGACCCCCGCTCGCCTGACTTTATCCGCAATCAAGACGCCATGCAGGCACAGGTGGCAAACCTGCACGCGCTGCTTGCCCACATCCAGCAAGGCGGCGGACCCAAGGCGCAGGAGCGTCATACCTCACGCGGCAAACTGCTGGTACGAGACCGCATTGATCACCTGCTCGACCTCAACTCGCCTTTTCTGGAGGTTGCCCAACTTGCCGCTCATGAGGTTTATGGCGAGGACGTACCGGCGGCTGGCGTGGTAGCCGGTATTGGCCGAGTCGAGGGCGTGGAGTGCATGATCATTGCCAACGATGCGACGGTCAAGGGAGGGACGTATTACCCCCTTACCGTCAAAAAGCACCTGCGTGCTCAGGCCATTGCCAAAGAGAACCGACTGCCGTGCATCTACCTTGTGGATTCTGGCGGTGCCAACCTGCCCCGACAGGATGAGGTCTTTCCTGATCGCGAGCATTTCGGACGAATTTTCTTCAACCAGGCAACCATGAGCGCCCAAGGCATTCCGCAGATTGCGGTAGTGATGGGTTCTTGTACTGCCGGTGGCGCCTATGTGCCCGCCATGGCGGACGAAACCATCATGGTTCGCAACCAGGCCACCGTCTTTCTGGCCGGTCCGCCCTTGGTCAAAGCCGCTACCGGTGAGGTGGTGACCGCTGAGGAACTGGGTGGCGCTGATGTACATTGCAAGGTGTCCGGCGTGGCGGATTACTACGCCGAGAATGATGAGCATGCCCTTGCCCTGGCGCGTCGCTGTATTGGCCATTTGAACTGGCGCAAACAGGGTCAGGTACAGATGCGCTCCCCTGTAGCACCTAAATACTCACCCGATGAGCTTTATGGCGTTATCCCGGCAGATGCCAAACAGCCCTACGACGTTCGCGAAGTGATTGCGCGCCTGGTTGATGGTAGCGAATTCGACGAGTTCAAGGCGCTGTTCGGGCCTACGCTGGTTTGCGGTTTTGCGCATTTACACGGCTACCCCGTAGCAATTCTGGCCAATAACGGCATCCTGTTTGCCGAGGCGGCGCAAAAAGGTGCGCACTTCATCGAGTTGGCCTGTCAACGAGGTATTCCGCTGGTGTTTCTTCAAAACATCACGGGCTTCATGGTTGGCCAGAAATATGAAGCAGGCGGCATTGCCAAGCATGGGGCCAAGCTTGTGACCGCTGTCGCCTGCGCACAAGTCCCCAAGTTTACCGTGATCATTGGCGGCAGCTTTGGCGCGGGCAATTACGGCATGTGCGGCCGAGCCTATGATCCCCGCTTTCTTTGGATGTGGCCTAACGCCCGTATCGCGGTAATGGGCGGCGAACAGGCAGCCGGTGTACTTGTGCAGGTCAAGCGGGAACAGACCGAGCGGACAGGCGGAGCACTCAGCATGGAAGAGGAAGCAGCCATCAAAGAGCCGATCCTGGAGCAGTACGACCGTCAGGGTCACCCCTACTACTCCAGCGCCCGATTATGGGATGACGGCGTGATCGACCCTGCCCAGACGCGTGAAGTACTAGCTCTGGCTATCTCCGCTTCTTTAAACGCACCTATTGAGCCGACCCGCTTTGGCGTGTTCCGCATGTAAGGAATCCCGCGATGACTTACCAGACCTTGCAACTTGATATCGACAGCCGCGGCGTTGCCACCTTGTGGCTGAACCGCCCTGAAAAAAACAATGCGTTCAATGCCGAGGTGATTGCCGAGCTCATTCATGCATTGGAAACAATTGGTGCTAATGAGGCCATCCGGTTTCTGATTCTACGTGGACAGGGACGGCACTTTTCCGCAGGAGCAGACCTTGCCTGGATGCAGGCATCGGCCACCTTGAGCCTCAAGGAAAACCATGAGGATGCACAACGACTAAGTCTTTTGATGGAAACACTTCATGCTCTACCCCAGCCTACGTTGGCGGTCGTGCAGGGAGCGGCTTTTGGTGGAGCACTTGGATTGATTGCCTGTTGCGATATGGCCATCGGTGCACAGGATGCTGTGTTCTGCCTTTCCGAAGTCCGCATCGGTTTGGCTCCGGCAGTGATCAGTCCCTATGTCGTTCGGGCTATTGGCGAGCGAGCCACGCGCCGCTATGCCTTGACAGCCGAGCGCTTTTCCAGTGGTCGTGCGCAAGCCTTGGGGCTACTGGATGAAACCTACCCGGCTGACCAGCTGGAAGCCGCCGTCAACGAGTGGAAAAACAATCTGCTCCTCAACAGCCCTGCGGCCCTTAAAGCCTGCAAGAGCCTGCTGCACCAGGTGGGTACGGCTGCAAACCTGGATGATGCGCTGAAAGGTTATACCCAGCACTTCATTGCATCACTGCGGGTAAGCCCAGAAGCACAGGAAGGGCTAAGCGCCTTCCTTGAAAAACGTATGCCCAGCTGGCAGGAGCCCTCCGTATGAGCATGTTAAAGCCTCTCGACACTCTCCTGATCGCCAATCGCGGCGAGATTGCCTGTCGTATCATGCGTACCGCCCAATCGCTGGGCATCCGAACGGTCGCCGTGCACAGCGAGATCGACATTACAGCCCGCCATGTTCGCGAAGCAGACCTGGCTGTTAACCTGGGTGGTAGTAAACCGGGCGAAAGCTATCTGTGTATCGACAAGATTATTGCAGCGGCCAAGCACAGCGGTGCCCAAGCCATCCATCCGGGGTATGGCTTTCTTTCCGAAAATGCAGCCTTTGCCCAGGCTATTGAAAAAGCAGGCCTGCTCTTTCTTGGCCCTCCCGCCTCCGCAATTGAGGCGATGGGTAGCAAGTCTGCCGCCAAGGCCCTGATGGAAACCGCCGGCGTGCCCCTGGTTCCCGGCTATCATGGCGAGGACCAGACGCTAGAAACATTCAGACAGGCCGCCGAGCAGATCGGCTATCCCGTTCTGCTGAAAGCGGCTGCCGGTGGTGGTGGTAAGGGCATGAAAATCGTTGAGCGAGAGGCCGATCTGGCTGAAGCCCTGGCCTCGGCGCAGCGTGAAGCTCAATCTGCGTTTGGCGACGCCCGCATGTTGGCTGAAAAATACGTGCTCAAGCCTCGACATGTCGAAATACAGGTCTTTGCCGATCAGCACGGTCATTGTTTGTATCTGAACGAACGCGACTGTTCTATTCAGCGTCGCCATCAGAAAGTCATAGAAGAAGCCCCTGCCCCCGGACTTTCTCCTGCATTGCGTAAAGCCATGGGAGAAGCTGCCGTACGGGCTGCACAGGCGATCGGCTATGTCGGTGCTGGTACCGTCGAGTTTCTGTTGGACGACCGTGGCGAATTCTTCTTTATGGAGATGAATACGCGCTTACAGGTAGAGCATCCTGTGACAGAGGCTATCACCGGACTGGATCTTGTTGCTTGGCAGATTCGCATCGCCCGAGGTGAAGCCCTGCCCATCACTCAAGATCAGGTCCCGCTTGAAGGGCATGCTATTGAGGTACGCGTGTATGCAGAAGATCCTGGCAATGATTTCCTGCCCGCTACCGGTACCTTGCATCTCTATCAGGAACCCGCCAGTGGTCCTGGTCGCCGCATCGATAGTGGTGTAACCGAGGGGGATACAGTATCGCCCTTTTACGATCCCATGCTGGCCAAGATCATCGCTTGGGGCGAGAACCGCGAAGAAGCCAGACAACGTCTGCTCGCCATGCTGGAGCATACCCAGGTAGGCGGGCTGCGAACTAACCTGGCCTTTCTCAAGCGCGTGTTGGCTCACCCCGCCTTCGCGCGTGCTGAACTGGATACAGATTTCATTCCTCGGTATCGGAATGAATTACTGCCAGCCCCTGCAGAGCATGACAATGATTTCTGGCAAGCAGCTGTTCAAGGCTGGCTAGGCAGTGAGCCGCCGGTAGCAAGGGCTGATGACCCCAGCGCTCCTTGGGCATCGTTGCCCGGATGGCGAGCAGGCTTGCCGAATCGGCAGGCAGTAACGCTGATATGCAATGAAGAAAAACAGCGTGTTGTCTGGGATGGAAAAGATCGAAAGGTCAAGGCGCAGCGCCGCGACGACAACCTCTATCTGAATTGTCGAGGCGAAACCCACACCCTTACCCGCTTCGATCCCATACAGGCCGCAACCAATAAAACGGTTCACTCAGGCGGGCTTACCGCTCCTATGAATGGCAGCATTGTGCGGATACTGGTAGAACCAGGTCAGCGTGTTGAAGCCGGCGCTCCCCTAGTGGTTCTGGAAGCCATGAAGATGGAACATACCATCCGGGCCCAGACTCCAGGCATGCTCAAGGCCATCCTTTGCCATGAGGGTGACATGGTCAGCGAGGGTTCAATCTTGGTTGAAATGGAGGCTGATGATGCTGCCTGAGCGTGTTCGTCTGGTTGAGGTAGGCCCACGAGATGGCCTTCAGAATGAAACACAGCCGATTAGCCTGGAGGACAAGGTACGGCTGGTAAATGATTTGACTGATACTGGCCTTGATTACATTGAAGTGGGTAGTTTTGTTTCTCCCAAGTGGGTGCCCCAGATGGCAGGGAGTTCTGATCTGTTTTTGAAGATCTCTAAAAGGGCTGGTATTACCTATAGTGCCTTGACGCCTAACATGATGGGTTTCGAAGCTGCCCTGAATGTAGGTGTGAAAGAAATAGCCATCTTTGCAGCAGCATCCGAGAGCTTTTCTCAACGTAATATCAACTGCTCTATCAATGAGAGCCTGCAGCGGTTTAAACCTGTAATGGAGGCTGCACGGCAGCATGGGATTAGCGTCCGTGGGTATGTTTCCTGCGTACTGGGGTGTCCTTATGAGGGCGACATTACGCCTGATCAAGTCTTATCAGTTGCACGTGAACTGATTGATATGGGATGCCGTGAAATTTCATTGGGTGACACGATAGGGATTGGTACACCGGGCGCTGTACGAACGCTCATAGGTAAGCTCTCCCAAGAGATTCCGTGTGATCGACTGGCTGTGCATTTCCACGACACTTATGGCCAGGCATTGGCCAATATCTATGCTGCCCTACTGGAGGGTGTCTCTGTGGTCGATAGCTCTGTTGCTGGCCTGGGAGGCTGTCCCTATGCAACGGGTGCAAGCGGTAATGTGGCCACAGAGGACGTGCTCTACATGCTCAACGGCCTTGGTATCCAGACTGGAGTAGATCTTTCTCGGCTGATTGCCGCAGGTCAACGAATCTGTGAGGTCCTAGGCCGCGATACAGGCTCTCGAGTCGCCAAGGCTTTTAAATAGCGCTCCTCCCCTACCGTTACGAGACTTTATAAGTACTCGTAACGGTTCATATGCAACGTACCCGCTTTTACCGGTCATGCTTCATAAGGTAAGCATCAACATCATGGAGCAATGCTAGAGGTCTGGATACATTGGGCGTATTTCCTACCGTTCGATTACTGCTCGAAACGCTGATTGCGATGCCGACGCGAATGCCCCGCTCCGCTGATCTGGAAGGAAAAGATGAAGCTGGAGCACTGGAAAAATATTTGGTTAGACAGCGATTCATTTCTACGGCTGGTAATGCCCCTCTTCTCCTGGCATGAAAGCTACGTTTGTATGAAGCCAGCTTCTTAACGTAGCGTCTTTTCTGATGACTTGCTGCTTTTGCTTTTTTATTGAGGTGTTTGAAAAGACTATATGGGCTGGTATTACTTAGGCACTACAAAAAGGGACGCACATGGCGTCCCTTTTCTAGGGTCTGATGCCTGCTGTACTTAGGCAATCTGGCCTTCCAGCGCAGGCTTTTCATCAGCACTCAACTGGCCGTTGATAGCGATGCGCTTGGGCTTGGCCTCTTCCGGTACTTCACGTACCAGATCGATGTTGAGCAGGCCATTCTTCAAGCTCGCACCTTTCACCTCGATATGATCAGCCAGGCGGAAGGACAGCTTGAAGGCACGCTGGGCGATGCCCTGGTGCAAGTAGGTCACGCTGTCGGCGCTCTTCTCACGGCGGCCGCTCTTCACGGTCAAC
>NZ_DEYV01000004.1:0-53463 GCF_002364655.1 Pseudomonas sp. UBA3149 | reverse complement strand
GCTGGACTGCGAGAACGGCCGCCTGCATCTGGATATCAGCGATGAAGAGCTGCAGGCCCGCTTGGCGGACTGGCAGGACCCGAACGCCAACCTGCTCGGTGGTGGTTACCGCAAGCTGTACGTGGACCACGTGCTGCAGGCCGATGAGGGCTGTGATTTTGACTTCCTCGTCGGCTGCCGTGGCTCCGAGGTGCCGAGGCACTCGCACTGATCTTCTTTAAGGTAGCCCGGCCATTTCAGGCTGGGTTATCTTCTGAATGCCTTGATTTCTCTGGCCTAGACCCCATCTCTTGAGTCTGGCTAAAGGGTGTCCCGTACATGACTCGATATAGGAATATGAGGCAAGTCATAGGCTTTTGGATGCAATTTACCCCTTGCTTCGCTAGCATTAGCCGACTTCTTTTTCTTCGCCGTGTCAGGTATCGATGAGTTATCAGGTTCTCGCTCGCAAATGGCGTCCGCGCTCTTTCCGTGAAATGGTCGGACAGACCCATGTGCTTAAAGCCCTGATCAATGCCCTGGATAACCAGCGCCTTCATCACGCTTATCTCTTTACCGGCACGCGTGGGGTGGGTAAAACCACCATTGCGCGTATTCTGGCGAAGTGCCTGAATTGCGAGACCGGCATCAGCTCGACCCCCTGCGGGGAGTGTTCGGTCTGCCGGGAAATCGATGAAGGTCGTTTCGTCGATCTGATCGAAGTGGATGCTGCCAGCCGCACTAAGGTAGAGGATACCCGGGAGCTACTGGATAACGTGCAGTACGCCCCTACGCGTGGTCGTTACAAGGTTTACCTCATCGACGAAGTCCACATGCTCTCGACCCATAGTTTCAACGCACTGTTGAAAACATTGGAAGAGCCGCCGCCTCACGTTAAATTCCTGCTGGCAACGACCGATCCGCAAAAGCTCCCCGTTACCATTCTGTCGCGCTGCCTGCAGTTTTCGCTGAAGAACATGCCGCCTGAGCGTGTGGTTGAGCACCTGACCCACGTGTTGACCGCTGAGCAGATTCCTTTCGAACAGGATGCTCTATGGTTGCTGGGGCGTGCTGCCGATGGCTCGATGCGCGATGCGATGAGCCTGACCGATCAGGCGATTGCCTTTGGCGAAGGGCATGTTCTGGCTGCCGATGTACGCGCCATGCTGGGTACGTTGGATCAAGGGCAGGTATATGGTGTATTGCAAGCCCTGCTGGAAGGCGATGCTCGCGCACTGCTCGAGGCCGTACGTCATCTTGCCGAGCAAGGTCCTGATTGGGCAGGTGTGCTGGGCGAGATGCTGAATGTTTTGCACCGTGTAGCGATTGCCCAGGCGTTGCCTGAGGCTGTGGATAACGGTCAGGGTGATCGTGAGCAGGTTTTGGCCTTGGCTCAGGCGCTACCCGCCGAAGATGTGCAATATTATTACCAGATGGGGTTGATTGGGCGTCGAGATCTGCCGTTGGCGCCTGATCCTCGTGGCGGCTTTGAAATGGTGTTGCTGAGGATGCTGGCCTTCCGACCGGCTGAGGGCGGCGGCAGTACACCCAAGGCTGCGTTAAAGACGTTGGGAGCCAGTCAGGCCACGACTGACTCCAAGCCAGAACCGGTGGCCGCTCCGTCTGCATCATCCACGCCGGCTCAGTTGCCTGTTGCGCCAGTCGCTCGCCCAGCGCCCGTGGCGAAACCCAGTCCCGCTCCGGTTAAGTCCGAGCCTCGGCCGGAACCGGTAACGGCTTCTGCATCGCCTGTTGCGAAAGAGCCAGAGGCCTCTCAGACAAGCGAGCCTGTCGATCTACCCTGGGATGAACCTACAACGGCCATCAAAACGCCGGTAGAGCCAACCCATGTGGTTCCGATGGCAACCGAAACGTCGGAGGCCACTGTCATTGAGCGGATCGTTGATGAGCAGGACAATGAAGGCTTGGCAGACGACGAGCCACCGCCTGCCGATGATTATTACAATGCCGAGTCCGATTACGGCTATCTGGACGAGCTGACCGAAGGCGTACTGGCCGAGGCGCCGTCGACGGCCCCAGAGCCCGTACCGGCAGCCAAACCTGCAACCGGACTTGCCGCCGAGTGGATCGAATTGCTACCTAAGCTAGGCTTAGGAGGCATGACTGCAAGCATTGCGGCAAACTGTACGCTGGTGTCGGTTGAAAATGATGCATGGCACCTTCATCTGGATCCAAATCAGAGCGCATTATTCAACACGAACCAGCATCGCCGTTTGAATGATGCCTTGAATCAATACCAGGGGCGTACGATCAAGCTGGATATAACACTCCAGACGCCCGAGCAGGAGACGCCAGCACAGGCTGCCGCTCGCAAACGTGCGGAGCGTCAGCGGGAAGCTGAGGCGTCCATACAGAATGATCCGCTGATCCAGCAAATGATGGAACAGTTCGCGGCTGTAGTCCGTGCGGACACTATCGAGCCGGTTAATTCCAAGGACTGACCGGGTTCTCAAACCAGACGAGGTAAACAGACATGTTAAAAGGTGGCATGGCCGGCCTGATGAAGCAGGCTCAGCAAATGCAGGAAAAAATGCAGAAGATGCAGGAAGAGCTGGCAAATGCCGAAGTGACCGGTCAGTCCGGCGCCGGGCTGGTCAGCGTCGTCATGACAGGTCGCCACGATGTCAAGCGTGTATCGCTGGATGACAGCCTGATGCAGGAAGACAAGGAAATTCTGGAAGACCTCATCGCGGCTGCGGTGAATGATGCCGTTCGCAAGATCGAGCAGAACAGCCAGGAAAAGATGTCTGGTATGACTGCGGGCATGCAGCTGCCGCCTGGATTCAAGATGCCTTTCTAAGCATTTAAAGGCTTATGGTCACGCCGCTGGCCGTTCTGGCTGGCGGCGATCCAGGCACGTTAACAGACGATAGCCTGTCTATACTTTTATCTATCTCCACTCGAGATTTCTTCATGAGTTTTAGTCCTCTCATTCGACAGTTGATCGACGCGCTACGCATTTTGCCTGGGGTGGGCCAGAAATCAGCCCAGCGTATGGCCATGCAGATGCTTGAGCGTGACCGGAGCGGGGGCCTGCGCTTGTCGAGTGCCTTGCAGGCAGCCATGGAGGGAGTAGGGCATTGCAAGCATTGTCGTACCCTGACGGAAAACGAACTGTGCCCTCAGTGCGCTGATCCGGATCGGGATGACCAGCTGCTTTGCGTGGTTGAGTCGCCGATGGACGTCTTTGCCGTTGACCAGACGGGCTTTCGTGGGCGTTATTTCGTGCTGAAAGGGCACCTGTCTCCTCTGGATGGTCTCGGCCCGGAGGCGATCGGCATTCCAGAGCTGATGGAGCGTATCGAGCAAGGTGCCTTCCAGGAAGTCATTATTGCAACCAACCCGACAGTGGAAGGCGAGGCAACGTCCCATTACATTGCGCAGCTATTGAAACCGCGCGGTTTAACTATTTCCCGGATTGCCCATGGTGTCCCCCTGGGTGGTGAACTTGATCTGGTAGACAACGGCACCCTTACGCATGCCTTTGCAGGCCGTAAGCCGATCACGCTTTGATCGGCGGTACGCAAATTGGCGTAAAAAAGCATAGACCTATTCTTGAGAAGCATTATCATTAGCGATATCTCAATGCCATCTCGATAGGTTCTGACATGTGCGCGGCTGAAGTGTCATCACCCAACGCCTTGCATGACTGGTATAGCGAACATCATGGCTGGCTGCACGGTTGGCTGAGCAAACGGTTGGGATGCTCGTTCAATGCAGCCGATCTGGCCCAGGATACATTCCTTCGCCTGTTAGCCAAAGGACGCGATCTTCCGTCCGTTCGAGAGCCGCGCGCTTACTTATCGACCATCGCCCATTCATTACTCGTCAATCACTGGCGGCGTCAGGATATCGAACGGACCTATCTCGAGGCGCTGGCTGATCGTTCCGAGTATTACGCGCCATCTCCAGAAGCGCGTGAAATCATTATTGAAAGTCTCGTTCAAATCGACGCCATGCTGGACCGTCTACCTGAAAAGGTGCGCTCAGCCTTCCTGATGTCTCAACTGGAAGGGCAGACGTATGCAGCCATTGGTGAGGTGCTAGGGGTGTCCGAGCGAATGGTCAAAAAGTACATGGCCCAAGCCATGCTGCACTGCCTGACCCTTGAGGTGGAATAGACCATGCAGGCCGCCCAGCAGATGTCCGAGACAGAGTGCGACTTTGCGGTGCTTGAGCAGGCGGCCGAATGGTTTGCCGTGCTCAGTGCTGATGATGTCAGCGATCAGGTGCGTGTGCAGTGGCAGCTCTGGCTGGCAGAAAATCCGCAACATGCCCAGGCGTGGCAGCGTGTCGAGCTAATCAGTCGTCATTTTCAGCGCATACCCTCCGAGCAACGCCATGGCGCTACACAAGCGCTACAGAAAAAAGGGCAAACGCGGCGTCAGACATTAAAACTGATGACCGTACTTTGCAGTACCGGTGTTCTGGCCTGGACTACCTCTTCACAGTTGTCCTGGAGACAATGGTATGCCAGCTACCGAACACGTGTGGGAGAGATCAAGGATTTTCAGCTTGCTGATGGCTCGCATCTCTGGCTGAACACCGATACGGCAATGGATGTCTCGAACGAACCGGACCGCTTGCATCTGGCACTCTACAAGGGTGAGGCCATGCTGTCTCGAGGCAAGGATGCTCACTATCCGCTGACGCTTGATACAACATTCGGTGCGTTACTGGCCAAAGAAGCCCAGTTCAGTGTTTTTGATCGAGGAGGCTTTGGCGAGTTGGCAGTTTTCAACGGCAGTGTGCAGGTTGCTCCTGTGGCGTCGGCGTCCGTCACAGTAAAGGCAGGACAACAGGTGCGCTTTAGCACTGACGAGGTTTCTACTGCTCGGGTGAGTGAGCAACGCCGTCAGGCTTGGATCAAAGGGATGATTCTGGCCGATGATATGCGGTTGAGCGATTTTGTTGATGAGTTATCGCGTTATCGCTCCGGGTATCTGGCCTGTGATCCGGATGTAGCGAATCTGTGTCTGGTCGGTGCATACCCGCTGAAAGATACGGAGCGGGTGCTGACAGCCTTGGAGCAAAGCCTGCCCATTCGCATCAATCGCCCGCTGCCTTGGTGGACGTCTATTTCAGCGCGTCTCTCCTGAATCTTAATAAAAAATATTATCATTAGCGGTTCCCTTTTCTTGATTTCGACTGGCTTTAGTCTCAAACAGGCTGAAAGCCATCACTGTTGAACACAAAAAAGGGATGAGTAATGGATTCGCGTCGTTCGTATCAGGCTTTTTTCAAGCGGAGCCCTCTGCGTCAGGCTGTGCATGCTGCTGCACTTGCTATACCGATGAGCCTCGCCCTTGTGCCGCTTGCAGGTAATGCCGCTGAAACGGCTGCCACGGCCCAGGCAGTACGCAGTTACGATATACCAGCTGGCCCGCTGTCGACGGCATTGAGTCGTTTTGCTGGCGAAGCGAATGTCATGCTATCTGCCGATGGCGCATTGACGGAGGGTAAGCAGAGCTCAGGCCTCAAGGGGCAGTACAGTGTTGAAGAAGGTTTTGCAGCGCTGCTAAAAGGAAGCGGCTTGCAGATCGTCAACACCGGTAGCGGCAGCTATTCGCTGGCGGCTGGAGCGGCAAGCGTTGGCAGTGATGTTTCCGAGCTTTCTGCGACTACCGTTACCGATTTTGCACTAGGTAATGCGCTTGGAACCATGGAAGGCTATAACGCCACCCATAGCCAGATTGCGACCAAGACAAGTAAGTCGATCCTGGAGACCTCTCAGTCGGTATCCGTGGTAACGCGCGACCAGATTGATGATCAGGGCTCGCAAACAGTTTCCCAGGCGTTGCGTTATACCCCAGGTGTCATGACCAACCCATATGGTGCAACTCACCGGTATGACTATGTTGCCATGCGTGGTTTCAATGACGGCTCGGTAGATAACATCTATCTTGATGGTCTCAAGACCATGGGAGATAGCGGTACCTATAGCAGCATGCAGGTAGATCCGTATTTCCTTGAGCGCATTGATATCCTGAAAGGCCCGTCTTCGGTGCTCTACGGACGGAGTAATCCTGGCGGCCTAGTAGCGCTTACCAGCAAGAAGCCACTATATGAGCCCTATCATGAAATCCAGGCCACGGTGGGTACCCAGGGCCAGCGGGGTATGGGGTTCGATTTTAGTGGGCCGGTCAACGAAGACCAGACGATTGCCTATCGGCTGGTAGGTCTGGCGGACAAGTCCGATACGCAGTTTGATCACAACGAGGAGAAGCGCTACGCGATTGCGCCCACTGTAGCCATCGACTTTGATGAAAATACAACGCTAACCCTGCAGGCGTATATGCAGCATGACCCCGAAGGCGGTTACCACGGCGGTCTCCCGGCAGACGGCACACTCTATCGCCACAATGGACAATACATCTCAAAGCATTTCTTTGAGGGCGACTCCGATTTCGACAAGTTCGAACGTACCCAGCAGATGGTGGGTTATCAGTTTGAGCATCGTTTCAATGATGTCTGGTCGGCACGGCAGAATTTTAGGTATCTAGATTCTAAGGTCGATATGCGACAAGCCTATTCTAGTACTACAGGCGTTCAAGGAGATTTAGGTTGGCTTCCGGGAACCGATCAGCTTAAGCGTGCAACTACAGAAGGACACGAGCGCCTACATGCCTTAATCATTGACAATATGCTACAGGCCGAATTTGATACTGGCGCTGCACGTCATACAGTCTTAACTGGGCTGGACTATCAGCGTCGAAAGGCAAAAGTAGACTATTCAGGCGGCTCCGCATCCTCAATTAATGCATTTGATCCGGTTTATGGTAATCCAGATGTAGTCGAACAGTGGCAAACTAGCCAGCTTCGACGCATGGAGCAGACCGGTTTATATATTCAGGATTTGATTGATCTGAATAAATGGCGTTTTTCTCTGGGCCTGCGTAAGGATTGGGTAGAAACATCGGTTCAAGATGAGTTGAATAACGGGGGAAAGAACAAGGCTAACGACAGTAAAGTTACGCCTCGTGTTGGTGCGCTATATCTATTTGATAATGGCGTTGCCCCTTATATAAGCTACTCTGAGTCTTTTAATCCGAACTCCTTCAGTGATCAGGCTGGTAATCCTCTTAAGCCTACCGAGGGCAAGCAGTGGGAGGCTGGCATAAAATATCAGCCGCCAGGTACGGATAATATCTTTACAGCATCCCTGTTCCATATCACACAAGAAAATTTGGCCACAAAGCAGGCGCAAGAGAATTTTTACCGACCCGTAGGAAAAATTCGTTCGCAAGGCTTGGAGCTAGAAGCTCATGTCCAGATTACCGATAACTTTCGGGTGCTAGGCAGCTATACATTTGCAGACGTCGAATATATAAAGTCCACGCCGACAACTTTGACAGATGCAAACTATAATCAACTTCCCATCGATAACAAAGGAAATACCCCTACGGGCGCCCCTCGCCATATGGCTTCGCTCTGGGGTGACTACACCTTTAGCGAAGGTATCGTTTCTGGACTCAGTTTTGGCGGTGGCGCACGTTTTGTAGGGAAAAGTTGGGCGGATGCTGAGAATACACAACGCGTACCTTCCTACGCCCTTTTTGATGCTTCGCTAAATTATGATCTTAGCAACATAGGGCTCAAGGGCGTCGATGTTCGTGTCAATGCCAACAATTTAACTGACAAGAAGTATGTCTCTGCATGCGGGAGCCTGTCGTATTGCTATTACGGCGAAGAGCGTAACGTCACCGCCACGGTCAGTTACAAGTTCTAACGATCAAAAGCGATAAAGCTTTTCAAGCAAAACGGGCGGCTTCAGGGCCGCCCGTTTTGTTTCAACCTTCCAGCTGGCCGCCCGCCAGGGCGCAGAGCTGAATCGAGTCGAGGATATGCACTTCCTTGCCTTCGGCTTCGATGATGCCGCTCTGCTGGAAGCGCGTGAACACACGAGAAACTGTCTCCACTGCAAGGCCCAGATAGTTACCGATCTCATTACGGGACATGGACAGGCGGAACTGCTGGGCGGAGAAGCCACGGGCGCGGAAACGTGCAGACAGATTCACAAGAAACGTCGCGATACGCTCGTCTGCGCTTTTTTTGGACAAGAGCAGCATCATCTGCTGATCATCCCGAATTTCGCGGCTCATCACACGCATCAGCTGGCGACGCAGCTGGGGAAGCTGATCGGCCAGCTCATCAAGATGCTCGAAGGGGATCTCGCATACCGATGTGGTTTCCAGCGCCTGTGCAGAAACCGGATGCAGCTCCGTATCCATACCGGACAAGCCAACCAGCTCGCTGGGTAGGTGAAAGCCGGTAATCTGCTCTTCACCGTTATCGGTCACGCTAAAGGTTTTAAGCGCGCCTGAGCGGACGGCAAAGACGGAGCCAAAACTGTCACCCTGTCGGAACAGATAGTCGCCTTTCTTGAGTGGACGGCCGCGCTTGACGATCCGATCAAGCTCATCCAGATCCTCAAGGTTCAACGACAATGGCAAGCATAAGGGTGCCAGGCTGCAATCTTTACAGTGGGCTTGCGGCGAGGTGACACGCATTTTCAAAGTCTCGGACATGGCTTTCGATTTATTCCATTAGTAAGCCAAGGGTATTACTGCACGCATGATGATGAAAGCTGTTAGTGAATTTATTAGATGACCCGTGAAAACCGTTGTGTGTTCTGTTGGGGCAAATAACGATCAAACAACATACAAACTGATCGCACGAGTAACCTCCCGGCCGGCAAGATATCAATGCCTTTTTCATCCAGGCGAATAAGCTCATCAGTCGCCATACGCTCAAGGTCAGGCATGACATCGGCAAAATAATCCCTGAAATCAATTCCCAGTGCTCGGCCTGTTTCAGCAAAGTCGAGCTGGAAGTGACAAATTAGCTGCTGGATTACCGCGCGACGAATCAAGTCGTCCCGTTCACAGTGCAAACCCCGGCGTACAGCAAGTTGACCGTTATCCAGACTAGTCTGGTATTCGGAAATATCCACTGTGTTTTGAGAGTAAAGCTCATTTATCTGGCTAATGGCCGATACCCCCAGCCCAATCAGGTCACAATGGCCATGGGTCGTATAGCCCTGAAAGTTACGCTGCAGCGAACCATCTTCCTGAGCAATGGCCAATTCGTCGTCGGGCAGGGCGAAGTGATCCATCCCGATGTAACGATAACCGGCAGCCATTAGCTGCTCAGTTGTCCTTTGGAGCATCTCCAGCTTTTGTGCGGGGCTTGGCAGCTCAGCGGCCTCAATCCGCCGCTGTGGTGGAAAACGGGTGGGGAGGTGTGCGTAATTGAATACAGACAAGCGATGCGGTTGCAGATCAATTACTGCCTCGACGGTTTTGGCAAAGCTTTCCGGCGTTTGCCGGGGAAGACCATAAATCAGGTCGATATTGATTGAGCGATAACTGAGCGTACGAGCCGCATCGATGATGGCCCGCGTTTCGTTGAGGCTTTGCAGGCGATTCACAGCCAACTGCACATTCGTATCGATGTCTTGGACACCGAGGCTAACCCGATTGAAACCCAGCTCACGCAACAGGCCCATCGTGGCCCAGTCCGCTTCGCGTGGATCGATCTCGATCGAATAATCCCCAGAGTCATCATCCAGCAGGCTGAAGCGCTGACGCAGCTCGGACATCAGCTGCCGTAGCTGTTCAGGGTTGAGAAAGGTCGGCGTGCCGCCGCCAAAATGCAATTGCTCTACCTTCTGGTCTGCGCCTACATGACGACTGATCAGCTGAATTTCCCTTGTCAGGCTGGCCAGATAAGGCACGCTGCGGCTGCGGTCCTTGGTAATGACTTTATTACAGGCGCAGTAGTAGCAAATATGTGCGCAGAAGGGCACATGGACATACAGCGACAGCGGCCGCTTGGCAGTGCGGCTATCCCTTAGTGCATGCATCAGATCGAACGCGCCTATCTGATCATGAAACTGCACTGCAGTTGGATAAGAGGTATAGCGAGGCCCTGCCATGTCGTAGCGCTGGATTAAATCTGGTTTCCAATCGATGGCGTCGAGCATGACCATACTCCCGTAAAACTATGAAGCAGAGTCTAGAAGCAAGTAGGTAGTGGCATCTTGACCTGCATCAATAGCGACAACGTGAAGGCTAGAGAGGCGATAAAAGGTACGATGGATTCTGTTGAGCTAATTTTGCATGTAATACCAGCCCATAAAGAGTGTTATCAGATTCGTTAGGAGGATTCGTGCAAGACAACCACGTCAATCAGAAGGAAGTTTCGCTTCTTTGGAGCAGGTGTGATCAAAAAATTGCCACGCTTGTTCTGGCGCATGGAGCAGGGGCTCCCATGGACAGTCCGTTCATGGATCAAATGACCGAGGCGCTGGTAGCCCAGCGTATCGAAGTAGTACGATTTGAATTTCCTTATATGGCTGAGCGACGAATCTCAGGAAAGAAAAGGCCTCCTTCTCCTAAGGCGCAGTTGCTTGCTACCTGGAGGCAGGTCATTGATCTGGTCAGGCAAACAACCCCAGGACCGCTTGCCATTGGCGGCAAATCAATGGGAGGCCGAATGGCCAGCCTGGTCGCTGATGAGGAGCGGGTCAGCGCATTGGTGTGCCTGGGGTATCCATTCTATGCGGCAGGCCGCCCGGAAAAGCCGCGGGTCGACCATCTCGTTGATTTGCAAACGCCTACGTTGATCATCCAGGGCGAGCGTGATGCTCTGGGAGATCGGGAGACGGTTGAGCATTACACACTGTCTGACCAGGTCCGAATCGAGTGGGTACCGACAGCCAACCATGACCTTAAGCCACTCAAACGCTCAGGCTTGAGTCATTCACAAAGCATTGAGAAGAGTGCGTTATCGATAGTGCGCTTTTTGGCCGCCCATCGGGCATAAAAAAGCCCGCACTGCGGCAGGCTTTTTTATGGGAGCGCTTACATTAGGCTGCGCAATACATAGTGCAGAATGCCACCCGCCTTGAAGTATTCCACTTCGTTGAGGGTATCGATTCGGCTGAGAAGCTCTACCATTTCCATGCTGCCATCTTCACGAGTGATTTCCATGGTCAGTGGCATGCGTGGCCGCAGTTCGACGCCATCCAGTCCGAAAATGCTGATTTTCTCCTTACCGGTTAGACCTAGCGACTTGCGATCCACTCCGTTCTGGAACTGAAGCGGAAGGACGCCCATGCCTACTAGGTTGGAGCGGTGGATACGCTCGAAGCTTTCGGTAATCACTGCCTTGACACCGAGCAGGTTGGTTCCCTTGGCTGCCCAGTCACGGGATGAGCCTGTGCCATATTCCTTGCCTGCAATAATGACCAGTGGAGTGCTATCTATCTGATACCGCATGGCAGCGTCATAGATGGCCATTTTCTCGCCGGTTGGAACATGCAGCGTATTGCCACCTTCCTCACCACCCAGCATTTCGTTACGGATACGAATGTTGGCAAAAGTGCCGCGCATCATGACTTCATGGTTGCCACGGCGGGAGCCGTACGAGTTGAAGTCCTCATAGGCAACACCATGTTCGGTAAGGTAGCGGCCCGCCGGGCTATCCTTTTTGATGTTACCGGCCGGTGAGATATGGTCTGTTGTGACTGAATCGCCCAGTAAGGCGAGAATTCGCGCATCATGAATGTCTGATACACGAGGCGGGTTGCCGCCAATGTTCTCGAAGAAGGGGGGATTCTGGATATAGGTCGAATCGTTTCTCCAGGTATAAGTTTTGGAAGCTGGAACCTGAATAGCCTTCCAGTTCTCATCGCCCTCGAAGACCGCTGCGTATTCCTTGCGGAACATCGCCGAGTTGACTTTCTCGATGGCGTCAGCCACTTCCTGTTGGGTGGGCCAGATATCCTTCAGATATACCGGCTGGCCGTTCTTGTCTGTACCCAAAGGATCTTTAGACAGATCAACCTTGACGCTGCCTGCTAAGGCATAAGCGACTACCAGTGGTGGTGAAGCCAGCCAGTTCGTTTTGACAAAGGGATGTACGCGGCCTTCGAAGTTGCGGTTGCCCGAGAGCACTGATGCCACGGTCAGATCGCCTTCCTGAATCGCTTTTTCAATCGGTTCGAGCAGCGGCCCGGAATTGCCGATGCATGTGGTGCAACCGTATCCCACAAGGTTAAAGCCCAACTTGTCTAGCGAGGTCATAAGGCCAGCAGCCTTATAGTATTCGGTTACGACCTTGGAGCCAGGCGCCAATGAACTCTTGACCCAGGGTTTGCGCTCCAGCCCTTTTTCAACGGCTTTTTTCGCCAGTAGACCGGCAGCCATCATGACGCTGGGGTTGGAGGTGTTGGTACAGGAGGTAATGGCGGCAATTACAACTGCGCCGTTTTGTAAGCGGTATTTCTGGCCATCAAGCTCATACTCAATGCCGTCCGCCTTGGGTTCGCCTTTAACCGAGTCGTCCAGCCCACCGGGTGTAACGGGATGTCCATTACCCTTAGGCGCAGTAGGCTTGAGTTGCAGATTCATGAATTGATCGAATGCTTCGCTGACCTTGGATAGCGAAACACGATCCTGCGGACGCTTGGGGCCTGCCAAGCTGGATTCGACATCGCCCAAGTCCAGATGCAGGGTGTCGGTGAAGCTTGGTTCGTCACCGGCCTCACGCCACATCCCCTGAGCTTTGGCGTAGGCCTCAACCAGCTTGACTGTTTCTTCGGGGCGGCCCGAGAAGCGCAGGAAGTCCACAGTGACCTGGTCAACCGGGAAGAAGCCGCAAGTGGCGCCGTATTCCGGAGCCATGTTGCCGATGGTAGCGCGGTCCGCCAGTGGCAAATCAGCCAATCCGTCTCCATAGAACTCAACGAACTTACCCACTACGCCTTTCTTGCGCAGCATCTGGGTTACGGTCAACACCAGGTCAGTAGCGGTAATGCCTTCGCGCAGCTTGCCTGTCAGCTTGAAGCCGATGACCTCAGGTATGAGCATGGATACCGGCTGGCCCAGCATGGCGGCCTCAGCTTCGATGCCGCCTACGCCCCAGCCTAGTACACCCAGGCCGTTGATCATGGTCGTATGCGAGTCGGTACCTACCAGAGTATCCGGGAAAGCGTAAGTCTCACCGTTTTCTTCGCGAGTCCAAACTGTACGGCCCAGGTATTCAAGATTTACCTGGTGACAGATGCCGGTGCCCGGTGGCACTACGCTGAAGTTGTCGAAAGCTTGTTGACCCCAGCGCAAGAATTCGTAACGTTCACCGTTGCGCTGCATTTCAATGGCTACGTTTTCCTCATAGGCATGTTCGGAGGCGTAACGGTCGACCATCACCGAGTGGTCAATCACCAGATCGACAGGGGAGAGGGGATTGATTTTTTCAGGATCGCCTCCTGCCTTGGCCATGGCATCACGCATGGCTGCCAAGTCCACAACTGCGGGTACCCCGGTAAAGTCCTGCATCAGAACGCGCGCCGGACGGTATTGAATCTCGCGATCGGAGGTGCGTTCCTTGAGCCAGTCAACCAGTGCCTGCAGGTCTTCACGGTAAACGGTTTTATTGTCTTCCCAGCGCAGCAGATTCTCGAGCAGGACCTTTAGCGATACAGGCAAGCGCGAAATATCACCCAGGCTCTTGGCGGCTTCGGGAAGGCTATAGTAGTGATACGTACGGCCATCGACCTCTAGGGTACGACGACATTTCAGACTATCCAGTGCAGGCATGACGATGAATCTCCTCTCGGCTTGGGACGGCACGACGGTTCGGCCTTGTGCAAGACGACGTGACCTTCGCTAATCCCGGCTCAGGCCCACTCCGAGGAAATACCGAAAAGCCTGCCAACACTGCCTCTCGGTACGAAGATTTTGAGCCGAGCATCAATGGGGCCTGATCGGTATCAACAGCGGCGGACATCCGGCGCCAGCCTGTCGACCAAGCGTCGTCTTGCGCTTGTTCTCCAATACTGGACCGATTGACGGCTTTTACGTTCCCTGTTCCGCTCAATCCGCCTGGCTCGGGTATAGTGCGCGGCTTATTGCAAGGCGCATTACAGGGCTGGAGTTTTGATGAATACGTTGTTGTTACATTGCCGACCTGGTTTTGAAGGCGAGGTGTGTGCCGAGCTTAGCGATCTGGCTGCACAGCTGGAAATTTCAGGCTACGCGCGGGGCAAGCCAGCCAGCGCCTTTGCCGAGTTCATTTGCAGTGAGGCAGAGGGTGCGGATCGCCTCATGAAGCGCCTGCGCTTTGCCGACCTGATCTTTCCACGCCAATGGGCGCGAGGCACAGGCTTTGTCACGTTACCTGAGCAGGACCGTGTAGGGGCCATCCTGCAGGAGCTACAGAGCTATCCGGTCTGCGGGAGCCTGTGGTTCGAGGTGTTGGATACCAACGACGGCAAAGCGCTGTCGACATTCTGCAAGAAATTCGAAAAGCCCCTGAGGGCCGCACTGACCAAGGCGGGCCGTCTGAAGGAAGACCCTGCCTTGCCACGGTTGCAATTGACCTTTCGAACAGGAACGGATGTGTTCATTGGCGTGGCCGAGCCGCGTAACGCTGCGTTCTGGCCGATGGGTATACCCCGACTCAAGTTTCCCCGTGAAGCGCCCAGCCGCTCTACGCTTAAACTGGAAGAGGCCTGGCATCAGTTTATTCCTCGTGCGCAGTGGGATGAGCGCCTTGCCTCGGGTATGCACGCTGTAGACCTGGGGGCAGCACCTGGAGGCTGGACATGGCAACTGGTCAACCGGGATATGCTCGTGACCGCCGTGGATAACGGGCCGATGGCAGAGTCCCTGATGGAGTCAGGCCTTATTGAGCACCTGCAGGTCGATGGCTATGCCTTTCGTCCACGTAAGGAAGTCGACTGGATGGTATGCGATATCGTTGAGAAGCCGGCTCGTACGGCCGCGCTCATGGAAAGTTGGATCGGCGAGCGCTGGTGCAGGGAAGCAGTCGTAAATCTGAAGCTGCCAATGAAGCAGCGCTATGCTGAAGTCAGGCGCATTCTGGATCGATTGAGAAGCTATTTCGATAGCAAAGGAATGTCGGTTGCGATCGCCTGCAAACAGCTCTACCACGATCGCGAAGAGGTCACCTGTCACCTCCGTCGCTTGAAATAACCAAAGCAGAACATTTACGGTTCGAAACGTACTGATGCAGCTAGTGCCTATATCAAAGGCGCAGTTGCTACCGAATGGAGAAAAGCATGACTCTTTCCGTTGACGCGACACTTGACGCCAGCGGGCTGAATTGCCCTGAACCTGTCATGATGCTGCACAACAAGGTGCGAGACCTGGCAGGTGGTAGCCTGCTCAAGGTCATTGCAACTGATCCCTCTACGCAGCGGGACATCCCCAAATTCTGCATGTTTCTAGGACATGAGCTGGTGCAGAAGGAGGAAGAGGGCGGCAAGTACCTTTATTGGATACGCAAGAAAGTCGAATAACCTAGTGGGCTGCATTTCTTATCCGGCGGCGTGCGCTACGTGCAAGGCGTATGGCAAGCAATACCGCTGCACAGGTAAGCCCCACTACCAGGCCTTGCCAAAGGCCCGCCGGTCCGCGGGCCTGCCCAATCCAATCGGTCAGGCCTAGTACATAACCTACTGGCAGACCGATACCCCAATAGGCGAGCAGTGTGATCACCATTGTGGCCCGTGTATCCTGATACCCCCTGAGTCCCCCGGCCGCTGTCACCTGTACCGCATCTGAAAATTGGAAGAGAGCGGCAAATACAATCAGCGACGCCGCCAGGCTCACCACAGCCGGGTCCTGTGTATAAAGCGTTGCGATCGGTGCGCGGAAAAGCAGCATGGTACTGGCAGAGATACAGGCCCAGGATAGGCCAACAGCCACTCCCGTGCCTGCCGAGAACCGCGCTTCCCGAGGCTCGCCGCGTCCCAGGGACTGTCCAACCCTTACGGTGATGGCCATGCCGATCGACAAGGGGATCATGAAGGTGAGTGAGGCAAAGTTGAGGGCGATCTGATGGCCTGCTACCACCGTTGCGCCTAGCTCACCGATCAACAGGGCAATGACCGAGAAAATGCTGGACTCTGCAAATACCGCGATTCCAATAGGCGCACCCACAGAGAGCAGGCGACGAATTACTGGCCATTGGGGAGCGTCGAAGCGGCTGAAGATACCGCATGCCTGGTAGATCTTGGCGCGTCGCACCCATGCGAACATGCCCAGGAACATCAGCCACATCGCCACGCCACTGGCAAATCCGCAACCTGGACCGCCCATCGCTGGCAAGCCAAGGCGACCATGGATGAACAGATCATTTAGCGGAACGTTGAGGGTCAGACCAACCAGACCAATGATCATGCTGGGCCGGGTGCGTCCAAGCCCGTCGCTGAAGCAGCGCAGCACGTAATACAGTGCAACCGCGGGGATACCCATGGCGATGCCATGCAGATAGGTCATGGTTGGCTGAATCAGCTCCGGACTGACATGCATGGCAATCAGTAAAGGCTTCGCTGAGCATAAAAGAGCGCTGGCTATCAATCCGATGACCACGGCCAACCAGAGCGCCTGTCGAACAAGCGGACCAATCTTCTCCGGTTGCCTGGCGCCATGATGCTGCGCCACGTTTGGCGTAGTGGCCAGCAGCGTTCCGGTCATCAGAAGAAAGACCGGCACCCAGACGGAATTGCCTAGCGCAACGGCTGCCAGGTCCAACGGACCGACACGCCCAGCCATGACGGCATCGACGAACCCCATGGCAGAGTGCGACAACTGCGCAATGATAATAGGCGCTGCCAGTGCGAGCAGGGCCGTTAGCTCATGACGGATCCGCTGCCGCCGGGTAGGTCTTGTGTCCACGAGATTATCAGGTGAGGGAAAGTTGGTCAGTGTACGACGCTTTTCGGATGCCGAGAAATCCATCACACGTCTTGGGCCTGATAAAATGTATGTCTCGCTGATTGGAGTTCAAGATGCGCATCCTTGCAGATGAAAATATCCCCCTTCTGGATGAATTTTTTGGTGCCTTTGGATCGATCAGGCGAATGCCAGGCCGCGCCATGGATAGGGCTGCCGTGGGCGAGGCTGATGTTCTCATCGTACGGTCCATAACACCTGTAACTCGGGCATTGCTGGAAGGCTCACCGGTCCGTTTCGTGGGGACGTGCACCATCGGTACGGACCATCTGGACATTGATTATCTGGAATCGGCTGGCATTGCCTGGAGCAGTGCGCCGGGGTGCAATGCACGCGGCGTTGTCGATTACGTTCTGGGTGCGCTTCTTGCCTTGAGCGACGCCCGCGGAGTCTCGCTGAGTGAGCGCACCTATGGGGTTGTAGGCGCCGGACAGGTTGGTGGCCGTCTGGTGGAGGTGCTGAAAGGGTTGAACTTGAATGTTCTGGTGTGTGATCCACCACGTGCATTATCCGCACCAGATGATTTTGTCTCGCTTGAAATCGTGATGAATAAATGTGATGTCATTTCTCTGCACGCACCGCTGGTACGTTCCGGGCCTGACGCGACGTATCACCTTTTTGATGCTGAGCGCCTGGCTGAATTGAAAGCTGGAACATGGCTCATCAATGCGTGCCGCGGGGAAGTTATCGACAATCAGGCGCTTCGTAAATGTCTGGTTGAAGGTGCCGATCTGGAAGTTGTTCTGGATGTCTGGGAGAGTGAGCCTGAGGTCGATGTCGAGCTGGCCAAGCGATGCCGCTTGGCGACACCTCATATTGCTGGCCATAGTCTTGAGGGCAAGTGGCGCGGTACTGCAATGATTTACGCTGCCTTTTGCGCCTGGCAGGAACAGCGGCCAGAAAAAGCCTTGGAGGACTTTCTACCTGAACAGTGGCTATCGAAGATCGAGCTTTCGGCCAGCGCTACGCCTGAACAGGCACTGAGACTTTTGTGTCGGGCCGTTTATGATCCGCGCAATGATGACGCCGCCTTTCGATTATCACTCAAAGGTGGTACTCAAGCGCGGCGTAACGGGTTTGATCTACTTAGAAAGCATTATCCCCAGCGTCGGGAAATTACCGGACTTCACGTTTATACCGATGCAAGCCCGGCAACTTCCCGAATCGTAGAGGCATTAGGCGCTACACGTCTGTGATTACTCAGGGCATGTAGGCGTCTTGAGAGAGTCGTCTGGCTCACGACATGCCTTTTGAATCATGGCCTCGGTAATCGGGATCTCGCGACCCTTTTCATCGATGAGGGCGCCACCCAGGCGTTGAGCATGATCGGAGGTTGTGTGCTGAGAAGTGTTCTGAACGGTCATTTCAGTCTCCTTTGCCATATGAGTCCAACCTAGCCAAGACAGGTTAAGAAGATATGACAACCTAGAGCGTCCAAAAGTGCCGCAAGGGTGCATAGCGTTCGCTATGCACCTGGCCTGTCAGTAGTATTCGCAAAGATAAGCCGTTTCCACGCTGACTTTGAGCTGGAATTTGCTGTTGGCCGGAACGGTGAATTTCTGGCCTGCCTCAAAAGTTTCCCAAGCATCACTGCCAGGTAGTTTGACCGTCAGGGCACCTGCTACCACGTTCATGATTTCCAATTGGCTCGTTCCGAATTCGTATTCACCTGGCGCCATGACGCCAATGGTGGCTGGCTTACTGCTCAGATTGAAGGCGATGGATTTAACGGTGCCGTCAAAATATTCGTTAACCTTGAACATGGCTTTCCTTAGGATTGTTTTAAACGTCAAGCCAGTATGCCGAAACCTTTACGCTGCCGCCACTAAGCCATTAGTGCACGGTTATAGGCAGTAGCCTTGCCGTGTTACGCGCGTCCTCCAAGGCCCTGTGCGGCTGACCATGAAAGCAGTACCCGGCAAGGCTCAGGGCCGAGCCCAGGCTGACAGGGCGGGGTAGTTGCCTGGACTTCGCAAAGCGCTGCTTGAGATTCATGTGGGGAGTGCGTGCTAGGAGTGTGCTGATTCTGTGCTCACGCCAATCACGCTGTAGCTGACGGCGATCATAGTCACCCCAGCTGCACCAGCCCGCCAAATGCGCTTCATGGCTACTCAGCCATTGCTCAAAGTGTTGCCAGACCGTATACAAGGGCGCTGCGCTATCTACATCGTCTTGGGTAATGTGCGTAAGCGATTTGCAGAACGCGGTCAGCAGAGGTCGATGCAGGGGCCTTACATAGCTCTGAAAGTGATCAAGCTCTTGTCCGGTGCTATCGATCAACACGGCGCCGATCTCGATGATCTCCATCTCCTCGACAGGCCATCCGCCTTCATCAGTGGTCGCTTCCAGATCGATGACCAGCCAACGCTTCATCGTGCCTCCAAAGAGCTTCTTGTAAGTAAGAGGACAAGGCATCCTGGTAACGGACCGGCGCCCACAGGCAGAGACCTGTATCAAGATAGGCAAGTTTCAGGCTTAAACACAGAGCTACGCACATTTTGAGGCTCTTCTGACGAAGGGTGTGACTGAATCCATGCCAGTGCCGACTATTAAGTTGGACGCCAGGTATCAGCCGCTTGGACAAACGTTTGAGTGGCGCTTGGCGTTGGGGCTAATCCCCCTTATGCTTTTTGTATCTACTACTCAGGTCTATACGTTATGGAATGCCGTGCCGGCTGTGGTGCATGTTGCATTGCGCCTTCTATTTCCACGCCATTGCCTGCGATGCCACAGGGCAAGCCTGCAGGTGTGCGATGTGCACATCTAAGCGAAACCGATTTATGTGAGTTGTTTGGAAAGCCGGAACGACCGCCGGTGTGCAGCGCATTTTCGGCAGAGCCTTTTGTCTGTGGTGAAAGCCGTGACGAGGCACTTATGCTGATAGCGTATCTGGAAGATGTGACTGCCGCCTGATTCAGCCCCGCTCATACACGCTTTATGCTCATAACAAGAAAGGGAAGTTTCAATGCGTACTTTTTTTAAAACAACTGTTTTAACGGCTCTGTTCGCGACGTTGTGTTCTGGCGCCTACGCCGAGGAATGGAAACTGGCAAAGGATGAAGATGGGATAAAGGTCTACACCCGTAGCGTGGAGGGGTCTAAATACAAGGCCTACCGTGGTGTTGTTACGATTAAGGCTACTCCTGAGCGTATCGAGCAACTTCAGGAGGATACCGCCAGCTCCTGCAAGTGGCTCTATCGTTGTCAGCAGCTCAAGGTGCTCAAGCAGCAGGGGCAGGACACCTGGACCTATATGCGCATTGAAATGCCCTGGCCGGTCACGGCGCGTGATGTGGTGCTGCATGTCACAACGGAGCAAGCCGGCAATGGAGGTTTCGTTCGTCATTTAAAAGGGGAGCCCACTTACACACCTCCTGCAGACGGCTATGTGCGAGTCAGCAGTTTCGACGGTAAATGGCAGGTGCTGCCAAAGGCGACAGGATCTGTGGAGGTTACTTACGAGGCCCAAAGCGAACCGGGCGGAAGCATACCGTCCTGGTTAGCTAACAGTTTTGTCGTTGATGCGCCGTTCAACACCTTGCAAGGTCTTCGTAACGCGGCGGAGAGCCGTTAACCCAAATAAAAACGCCCCGGTTTAGCCGGGGCGTTTTTTATCTACCGATCAGATCAAGCGATCTCAACCGCATCGATCTTAGCCTTGGCTGCGCTTTCGCGGAACTCGGCAATTTGATCGAAGCTTAGGTAACGGTAGACATCCGACGCCATGCTGTCGATGTCCTTGGCGTACTGCATGTACTCTTCTGTCGACGGGAGCTTACCCAGGATGGAGGCAACGGCCGCCAGCTCCGCAGAGGCCAGGTACACATTGGCACCATCGCCCAGACGGTTCGGGAAGTTACGAGTCGATGTCGAGACTACAGTCGAGTTGGAGGCCACACGTGCTTGGTTACCCATGCACAGTGAGCAGCCTGGCATCTCCATGCGAGCGCCAGCCTTGCCATAGATGCCGTAATAGCCTTCCTCGGTCAGCTGATGCTGGTCCATCTTGGTTGGCGGGGACAGCCACAGGCGGGTCGGAATGGCGCCCTTGACCTTGTCGAGCAGCTTGCCAGCCGCGCGGAAGTGGCCGATGTTGGTCATGCAGGAGCCGATGAAGACTTCATCGATCTTGTCGCCAGCCACTTGAGACAACAGGCGAGCATCGTCCGGGTCGTTTGGCGCGCACAGAATCGGCTCGGTCACTTCAGCCAGATCGATTTCGATGACTTCGGTGTACTCGGCATCGGCATCAGCTTCCATCAGCTCTGGATTGGCCAGCCAGGCTTCCATCGCCTGAGCACGGCGCTCTAGGGTACGGGCATCGCCGTAGCCTTCGCTGATCATCCAGCGCAGCAGCGTGATGTTGGACCGCAGATACTCGGCAATGGATTCCTTCGAGAGCTTGATGGTGCAGCCAGCAGCGGAACGCTCGGCCGAGGCATCGGACAGCTCGAAGGCTTGCTCGACGGTCAGATCCGGCAGGCCTTCGATCTCGAGGATGCGGCCAGAGAAGATGTTCTTCTTGCCTTTCTTCTCGACGGTCAGCAGACCTTTCTGGATCGCATAGTAGGGGATGGCATGCACGAGATCACGTAGCGTGATTCCCGGCTGCATCTTGCCTTTGAAGCGAACCAGTACCGATTCGGGCATATCCAGCGGCATAACGCCTGTTGCAGCGGCGAACGCTACCAGGCCGGAACCTGCCGGGAAGGAGATGCCAATCGGGAAGCGGGTGTGCGAGTCGCCGCCAGTGCCAACGGTATCCGGCAGCAGCATGCGGTTCAGCCAGCTGTGGATGATGCCATCGCCCGGACGCAGAGAAACGCCGCCACGGGTACGGATGAAATCTGGCAGGGTGTGGTGAGTCTTGACGTCGATCGGCTTGGGATAGGCGGCTGTATGGCAGAAGGACTGCATCACGAGGTCAGCGGAAAAGCCCAGGCATGCCAGGTCTTTCAGCTCGTCGCGAGTCATCGGGCCCGTAGTGTCCTGGGAGCCGACGGTAGTCATCTTCGGCTCGCAGTAGGTGCCCGGACGAACGCCGACCACGCCACAGGCCTTGCCAACCATCTTCTGAGCCAGGGTATAACCCTTGCCGGTATCAACAGGCTGCTCAGGCTTCTTGAACAGGTCGGAGTGTTCCAGGCCCAGTTCGGCGCGAGCTTTTTCAGTCAAGCCACGGCCCACGATCAGCGGAATACGACCACCTGCACGAACTTCATCCAGCAGAACCGGTGTTTTCAGCTCAAACGTGGCAACCACGTCGTCGCTACCGTGACGGGTCACTTTGCCTGCATAGGGGTAGACGTCGATCACGTCGCCCATTTCCAGCGCGGAAACGTCGAACTCGATTGGCAGAGCGCCCGCATCTTCCATGGTGTTATAGAAGATCGGAGCAATCTTGCTACCAAAGCAGAAGCCGCCAGCGCGCTTGTTTGGAACGTAGGGGATGTCGTCACCGAAGAACCACAGTACCGAGTTGGTAGCGGATTTGCGGGAAGAACCCGTGCCTACCACGTCACCCACATAGGCAACCGGGAAGCCTTTGGCGCGAACTTCTTCGATCTGCTTCAGCGGGCCGATGCTGCCTTGCTGCTCCGGTACGATACCGTCACGGGCCATCTTCAGCATGGCCAGGGCATGCAGCGGGATGTCAGGACGCGACCAAGCGTCAGGCGCAGGGGAGAGATCGTCAGTGTTGGTTTCGCCGGGTACCTTGAAAACGGTCAGGGTGATCTTTTCCGGAACAGCCGGGCGAGCCTTGAACCATTCACCGTCTGCCCAGGATTGCAGAACGGACTGAGCGTTGGCATTTCCTGCCTTGGCTTTTTCGGCGACATCATGGAAGGCATCGAACATCAGAAGCGTATGCTTGAGTTGTCCGGCGGCTATGGTGCCAAGCTCGGCGTCATCCAGCAGTTCGACCAGCGTGGCGATGTTATAGCCACCCTGCATGGTTCCCAGAAGCTCGACCGCGCGCTGCTTGGAGATCAGCGGGGAGCTGGTTTCGCCTTTGGCGACAGCAGAAAGGAAGCCAGCCTTGACATAGGCGGCTTCGTCAACGCCCGGCGGTACGCGATTGGTGATCAGGTCAACGAGAAATTCTTCTTCGCCGGCCGGCGGGGTTTTCAGAAGTTCGACCAAACCTGCAGTCTGTTCGGCGTTAAGCGGCTGGGCAACGATACCCTGCGCGGCACGCTCTTCTACGTGTTTACGATAGGCTTCAAGCACAATATGACCCTCATCAGTGGTCCAGTAATGACGTCCGGGATCTGGCGACCCCATGAGCCCGAATGACGAAATAGCAATCGCTAGCAAGAGGCAGGAGCCAATGTGACGTCATTCAGGCTCCGGTGCGAAGCTGTTTTCAAAGTTTTACGCCAGCGGTATTACACGTGGGCCAGAATGCAGACGTGTGATGAGTACGCTGCACCCTGACCGGGAACCTGCCGGATAATTGTGTTCGTGACGCTTTGAAAACAGCTTCGTATCGGACATGGCGCCCCTTAGGGCGTACGGATTCTACTCCAAGGTTTCGCTAAAGTTAAGCTGAACATGCGACTAAACGACGCTGACCTTGGTTAGACGAAAGGCTAAAATAGGCTTTTGCTTGATCGGAACGACTATGTCCAACCAGCGCATAAAGACGCCCTGCGTCGGACTTTGCTCAACGGTATTCGGCGACCAAGTTTGCCGGGGCTGCAAGCGATTTCATCACGAGATCGTGAACTGGAATGCGTATAACGATGAGGAAAAGCGAGCTGTCTGGGCCCGTCTCGAGGTGCTCCTGACCCAGGTGGTTTCTGCAAAACTCGAGGTGTTTGATCCGCTACGCCTGAAGGAACAGCTACAGCAACGGAAGATTCGCTTCATTCCTGAGCAGTCCGAATATTGCTGGGCCTATCAGCTGATTTCACGCGGCGCGCGCCATATTCAGCAGGTCGATGCTTATGGCATACATATTTTTCCTGAATTCAGGGAACGCCCGCTGATGGAACTGCGTGATGCCATCGACCAAGAGTTTTTCATCCTCTCCGAAGCTCACTATGAACGTTACATTGCGCCACGTTTCCTGCTTGAAGGAATGGACGTTCGAGTCTGACACCGCGCACCGTATAATCACCTCATATTCCAGTGCAATCGCTTCAGGCGGATGTGCTTCCCTTGATTCTGGAACAGATGGTTAGCCGCCTGTTGATTAAAGGATTTGCGTTATGTTGTTGCCCGAAATGGACGAATTCCTGGCCTGTAAAACGCCGGAAGCTTGGGTGGAAGCTGCTTTGCAGGATCTTCCTACCCTCTTGATCGATCATGCCAATAATGAAAAGAAAGCAGCGGGCGCTGCGTTTCATTACCTATTTACTTACAGCAATAAGCTGGATCTGGTAAACAAGATGTCACGGATTGCCCGTGAAGAGTTGCGGCATTTCGAGCAGGTGCTCCAAATCATGAAGACGCGTGGCATTGCGCATGAAAACGTAACGTCGGCCCGCTATGCCGGTGCCATGCGTAAGCTGTGCCGTAATCATGAGCCGTACCGACTAACGGACTCGCTTGTCGTAGGAGCCTTTATCGAGAGCCGTTCATGCGAGCGCTTCTCTGCAATTGCTCCGCATCTGGATGAAGAATTGAGCAAGTTTTACAGCGGACTGCTCAAGTCGGAAGCGCGTCATTATCAGGATTACCTGAAGCTGGCCTATCTATATGGTGACGAGCAGGATGTGACCGCCAAGATTCAGGAGATCAGAGCGCTAGAAGCCGAGCTTATTGCCTCGGCGGATACGGAGATGCGCTTTCATAGCGGTGTGCCGCGCGCAGCGTAATAGCCATTACGCTTCGAGCCGTATCACGCCAGCTCGAAGCGTTCCTGCTCTAGCTGGTCACGGGAAATCTTCAGGACCCAGCCGTAACGGTCCCAGTCACCCAACACAATTCGCGTTGCAGCGCTGCCATCAAGCATGAATTCATGTGTGGCAGGACGATGTGTGTGCCCGTGAATCAGGGTCTGAGTGCGGGTGCGCCGCATGACGCCCTCAACCTCTTCAGGTGTGACGTCTACAATATCCATGGCTTTTTGCCGGGTCTGCATCTTGCTCTCGTTGCGTAATTTCCTGGCCAGTTCGCGACGCTTCTTTAAAGGAAGATGGCGCAGGATCCACAATGAAACTGGATTGCGAAGCCAGCGGCGTAATCGCATGTAGGCTTCGTCCCGTGTGCACAGACTGTCGCCATGCATCAGTAGAAGGCGCTTGCCTTCGGCTTCGATAACGGTCGGGTCGGCCAGTAGGGTACATCCTGCCAGTCGGCAAAAATCCTTTCCGATCAAGAAATCGCGATTGCCATGCATCAGAAAAATACGTGTGCCGCCTTGAGATAAGCTCTTTAGGGCTCGTGCGATGCCTTTTTGAAACTCATCCATGGCGTCATCGCCGATCCATACTTCGAAAAAGTCGCCTAGAATATACAAGGCATCGGCGTGAACAGCTTCTGTCTCAAGAAAACGCAAAAACGCCCGGGAAATATCCGGGCGTTCAGGTTCGAGATGCAGATCAGAGATCAGCAGTATCACTCAACGATCTCGGCACGCTCGATAATGACATCCTCAGCCGGTACATCCTGATGGCCGGCGCGAGATGTAGTAGCAACACCCTTGATGGCATTGACGACATCCATGCCTTCAACAACCTGACCGAATACAGCATAACCCCAGCCTTGTGTAGTCGGGGCGGTGTGGTCCAGGAAGGTATTATCCGACACGTTGATAAAGAACTGAGCGGACGCTGAATGCGGATCCATGGTGCGTGCCATGGCAACAGTGCCATTGCGGTTGGAAACGCCGTTATTCGCTTCGTTCTTGATCGGTGCGCGAGTGGACTTTTGCTTCATGCCGGGCTCAAAACCGCCGCCCTGGACCATGAAGCCATTGATCACGCGATGAAAGATAGTGCCGTCATAGTGACCGTTCTTTACATACTCTTTGAAGTTGGCTGCTGTTTCAGGAGCCTTGTCTTCAAACAGTTCAAGAGTGATGACGCCGTGGTTTGTATGCAATTTGATCATGGAATTTATGTCCGTGGTCAGATAGGAAGTTTGTCAGGGTCTTGACGGGTTCGGCTATGATACGGACTTTGATTTAGTCGGCCTACCCTTAAGCCGAACAACACATTATTAAGGACCCCATGAGCAAGCCAGAAACTCCCGCTACTCCAGCGAATTTTCTTCGTCAGATCGTCCAGGCTGATCTGGATGCCGGCAAGCACACAAAGATTGTGACACGCTTTCCGCCAGAGCCTAACGGTTATCTCCACATTGGCCACGCCAAGTCGATTTGCCTGAACTTCGGGCTGGCTCAAGAGTTTGGCGGTGAGTGCAATCTGCGCTTTGACGATACGAACCCAGCCAAGGAAGATCAGGAGTACATCGATGCCATCAAAAGTGATGTCGAGTGGCTGGGCTTCAAGTGGGCAGGTGAAGAGCGCTATGCCTCTAATTATTTCGATCAGCTCTATGACTGGGCGATACACCTGATCAAGACGGGTAAGGCCTATGTTGATGATCTCACGCCCGAGCAGGCGCGTGAGTATCGTGGCACATTGACCGAGCCGGGCAAGAACAGTCCTTTCCGTGACCGCTCCGTTGAAGAAAACCTGGATCTCTTTGCACGCATGAAGGCGGGCGAGTTTAAGGATGGTGAAAAGGCGCTACGTGCCAAAATCGACATGGCCTCGCCAAACATGAATTTGCGCGATCCGATTTTGTATCGTATCCGCCACGCCCATCATCACCAGACGGGTGACAAGTGGTGCATCTACCCGAGCTATGACTTCACACATGGCCAGTCGGATGCAATCGAGGGAATCACTCACTCTATTTGCACACTCGAATTCGAGGATCATCGTCCGCTGTACGAGTGGTTCCTGGCAAATCTGCCTGTGCCGGCGCAACCGCGTCAGTACGAGTTCGCCCGCCTGAATTTGAACTACACCGTAACCAGTAAGCGTAAGCTGAAGCAGTTGGTTGATGAGCGGCATGTAAACGGCTGGGATGATCCGCGCATGTCTACGCTGTCTGGTTATCGCCGTCGCGGTTATACACCGGCCTCCATTCGTAATTTCTGCGAAATGGTAGGCGTTGCTCGCTCCAATGGTGTAGTCGATATCGCCATGCTTGAGTTCAGCATCCGGGAAGATCTGGACCGAAATGCGCCTCGGGCCATGTGCGTACTGCGGCCGCTCAAGGTTGTCATCACCAACTATCCTGAGGGCAAAGTGGAGCAGTTGGAGTTGCCACGTCACCCGAAGGAAGATATGGGGATGCGTACGCTACCGTTTACACGTGAGCTCTACATCGACCGCGATGACTTCATGATCGATCCGCCCAAGGGATACAAGCGCCTTGAGCCAAATGGCGAAGTTCGTCTACGGGGAAGTTATGTTGTTCGCGCCGATGAGGTTATCAAGGATGAGGCGGGCAATATCGTCGAACTGCGTTGCTCGTATGATCCTGAAACCCTCGGGAAGAACCCTGAAGGCCGCAAGGTAAAGGGTGTCATTCACTGGGTGCCTGCCGAGGGCAGTGTTGAGTGTGAGGTTCGCCTGTACGATCGTCTGTTCCGTTCGCCGCAGCCTGAGAAGGCGGAAGAGGGGCAGACCTTCCTAGATAATATCAATCCGGAATCGCTGCAGGTGCTGACTGGGTGCCGTGCTGAGCCATCGCTTGCGCAGGCCCAGCCAGAGGACCGTTTTCAGTTCGAGCGTGAAGGTTACTTCTGTGTCGATCTGAAAGACTCAAAGCCGGGTGCTCCGGTCTTCAATCGTACCGTCACCTTACGCGACTCCTGGGGGCAATAATGCCACTTGCGATCTATAACACGCTCACCAAGACCAAGGAAGCGTTCAAGCCGCTAGAGGACAATAATGTCCGTATGTACGTGTGCGGTATGACAGTCTATGACTTCTGTCATATTGGTCATGCACGTGTGATGGTGGCATTTGACGTCGTGGCTCGATGGCTGCGCAAGTCAGGTTACAACCTGACCTACGTACGCAACATTACAGACATTGACGACAAGATCATTCGCCGTGCGCAGGAAAATGGCGAAACGTTCAAAGACCTGACTGGACGTATGATCGAAGCGATGCATCAGGATGAAACCCGCCTGGGTGTTCAGCGTCCAGACGTTGAGCCCTGTGCGACTGATCATATTCCTGGCATGTTCACTATGATCCAAACCTTGATAGACAAAGGTTATGCCTATGCGCCTGGAAACGGAGATGTGTATTACCGTGTAGGGCGTTTTGCGGGATACGGCAAACTGTCACGCAAAAAGATTGAAGATCTCCGCATTGGGGCTCGTATTGAGGTGGATGAGTCCAAGGAAGATCCTCTGGACTTTGTCTTGTGGAAGGCTGCCAAGCCGGGTGAGCCCAGCTGGGAGTCACCATGGGGGGCGGGTCGTCCCGGTTGGCATATTGAATGCTCGGTCATGTCTACGTGCTGCCTGGGTGATACGTTTGATATTCACGGCGGTGGCCCTGACCTGGTTTTCCCCCACCACGAGAACGAAATCGCTCAGAGTGAGGCTGCTACGGGAAAAACATATGCGGCATCCTGGATGCATGCGGGGGCTGTGCGGGTAGATGGCGAAAAGATGTCCAAATCCCTGGGCAACTTCTTCACTATTCGCGAAGTGCTGGAGAAATACCACCCGGAAGTCGTTCGTTATCTGCTGGTTTCCAGTCATTACCGCAGCCCGATCAATTACTCTGAAGAAAGCCTCCGTGAAGCACGCGGCGCGCTGGATCGCTTCTATCACGCCTTGAAAGGTCTACCGCAGGCATCGCCTGCTGGCGGTGAGCCCTATGTGGACCGTTTCGCGGTCGCAATGGATGACGACTTCAACACGCCAGAGGCCTGTGCGGTCCTGTTTGAAATGGTCCGTGAGGTCAATCGTCTGCGAGACCAGGATATTCAAGCTGCCGCTGGCCTTGCCTCTCGACTCAAGCAGCTGGCTGAAGTGCTGGGTGTTCTACAGCTGGAGCCGGATGAGTATCTACGCGCAGGTGCGGAGGGCAAGGTTGATGAAGCGGCCGTAGAGCGCCTGATTCAGGCACGTCTGGATGCGCGAGCAGCAAAGAACTGGGCTGAGTCGGATCGTATTCGCGATGAGCTGACAGCAATGGGTGTTGTGCTTGAGGATGGTAAAGGTGGAACGACGTGGCGTTTGGCCAACTGAGTTCACCTGATATAAAAAAGGCCGCATTAGCGGCCTTTTTTATGGGAAGATATTTTATTCGGCATGCAGCTGTTCAGCTGCATAGAGCGTGTTCTCCAGCAGGCAGGCACGCGTCATGGGGCCAACACCGCCAGGAACAGGCGTGATCCAGCTGGCGCGTTCCAGAGCTGTTTCATATTCGACATCGCCAACCAGTTTTCCATCTGCCTGGCGGTTGATACCTACGTCAATGACAATGGCGCCTTCCTTGACCCACTCGCCCTTCACCAAGCCTGGTTTGCCTGCCGCCACCACCACCAGGTCGGCCTGGCTGACATGGGCGGCCAGATCACGGGTGAAACGATGAGTAACTGTTACTGTACAGCCGCCCAAGAGTAGCTCCAGCGCCATGGGGCGACCGACAATGTTGGAGGCGCCTACCACCACTGCATTCATGCCGTACAGGTCTGCCCCTGTACTTTCCAGCAGACGCATGATGCCCTTGGGCGTACAGGGGCGGAGCAGGGGGATGCGTTGAGCGAGTCGACCTATATTGAACGGATGGAAACCATCAACATCCTTGTCGGGACTGATGCGCTCAAGCAGATTGGAAGCATCAAGGTGAGCGGGTAGGGGAAGCTGAAGCAGGATGCCGTCAACTGCAGCATCTGCGTTCAGTGAGTCAATCAGCGCTTCCAACTCCTGCTGTGTGGTGGTGCTGGGAAGGTCGTACGCCCTGGATACAAAGCCTACTTCCTCGCAGTCCTTTCTTTTGTGAGTAACGTATACCGTGGAAGCTGGGTCGTCACCTACCAGAATGACTGCCAGGCCAGGGGCGCGTAACCCGTGTTGACGCCGCTGGGCAACGCGTTGGGCAATTTCTTGGCGGAGAGAAGCGGCGATCGCTTTACCGTCGATCAGTTGAGCAGTCATATGCAGATAGGTCATGCTAATGGAAGAAGGATGCTTATTTTCGCATGTACGCACTAAAGGAAGAAGCCTTGGTGAAAGGGTAGTTAACCTATCTTCTTAATTTTTTTAAAAAAATTGTTGACGAGTGGTCGAGTCATTCGTAATATACGCCCCGCTTGCCGAGCACAGCCTGAAACGAAATGAGAAGGCGATGCGAACCGGCTCAGCTTCTTAGGAGGCTGTTTCGTAAGCAACGGTTGCTGCGCAATAAAGCGCCCGTAGCTCAGCTGGATAGAGCATCCGCCTTCTAAGCGGATGGTCGCAGGTTCGAGTCCTGCCGGGCGCGCCATTGGCGGTTCGGCGCAAGCAATGCAATATGGTGGGCGTAGCTCAGTTGGTAGAGCACAGGATTGTGGCTCCTGGTGTCGTGGGTTCGATTCCCATCGTCCACCCCATATTGAGAACATCAGGCATTATTAATGCCTGATGTTCGTTTTAAGTGTTACGCGGATGTGGTGGAATTGGTAGACACACTGGATTTAGGTTCCAGCGCCGCAAGGTGTGAGAGTTCGAGTCTCTCCGTCCGCACCATAGTGAAAAAGCCGACAGCGATGTCGGTTTTTTTTTGCCTTGAAAATGGCTGGCATGTTTCGGGTATGAGCGAGAGGGGTTGCAGGCTTTTTTCATGCTTGGTGACCAATACCTGCTTTATGCAGGATGACTTCCGTATCCTCTACCTCTAGAATGCTTGCCCTGTTTCTGGGGGCCGGAACGGCCGGCCTATGTCTGTGCCATGAGGATTATCCATGCAAGTTTCTGTTGAAAGCACCTCCGCTCTTGAGCGCCGAATGACCGTAGGCGTGCCGGCCGAGCGTATCGAGACCGAAGTCGCCAAGCGTCTGCAGCAAACTGCTCGCCGCGTTAAAGTGCCTGGTTTCCGTCCTGGTAAGGTGCCGATGAGTGTCATTCGTCAGCGCTACGAAGCCAGCGCTCGTCAGGAAGCCTTTGGTGATCTGATTCAAGAAACATTCTACGAAGCCATCGTTCAGGAAAAACTGAACCCGGCAGGTGCGCCTTCTGTTGAGCCCAAGGCTTACGAAAAAGGCAAAGACCTTGAATACGTCGCTACATTCGAAGTATTCCCTGAGTTTGAAGTGAAAGGCCTGGAAGACATTCAGGTTGAGCGTCTGCAGTCCGAAGTCGCTGATAGCGATCTGGATAACATGCTTGAGATTTTGCGTAAGCAGAACACTCGTTATGAGGAAGTCGGCCGCGAAGCGGCCAACGATGATCAGGTCACTATCGATTTCGTAGGCAAGATCGACGGTGAAGCCTTCCAGGGCGGCTCTGCAAACGGTACTCAGCTGGTGCTGGGCTCCGGCCGCATGATTCCGGGCTTCGAGGAAGGCCTGGTGGGTGCAAAGGCGGGCGAAGAGCGTGTGCTTAATCTGACCTTCCCGGAGGATTATCAGAACCTGGATCTGGCTGGCAAGACTGCCGAGTTCACTGTGAAGGTAACCAAGGTTTCTGCCCCGCAACTACCTGAAATGAACGAGGAGTTCTTTGCTCAGTTCGGCGTTCAGGAGTCTACTCTGGAAGGCTTCCGTGCTGAAGTTCGCAAGAACATGGACCGTGAGCTGCGTCAGGCGATCAAGAACAAGGTCAAGAACCAAGTTATGGATGGCCTTATTGCTGCTAACCCGATCGAAGTTCCAGCCGCTCTGATCAACAGCGAAGTTGATCGTCTGCGTGTTCAGGCTGTTCAGCAGTTCGGTGGCAACATCAAGCCCGATCAACTGCCGGCTGAGCTGTTTACCGAGCAGGCTAAGCGCCGTGTTGTTCTGGGTCTGATCATTGCGGAAATGGTCAAGCAGTTCGAGCTCAAGCCTGACGACGAGCGTGTACGTGCACTGATCGAGGAAATGGCCTCTGCCTACCAGGAGCCTGAGCAGGTCGTTGCCTGGTACTACCAGAACGAGCAGCAATTGAACGAAGTGCGTTCGGTTGTACTCGAAGAACAAGTCGTAGATACTGTTCTTGAAAAGGCTAAAGTGACCGATAAGCAGGTTTCCTACGAGGACGCGGTCAAACCGGCCGAGGCCCCGCAAGCAGCCTGATCTTTACCCGCCTCGAATCACATAAGCCAGCCTCGTGCTGGCTTATGCGTCTTAAGGCAAGACCATCCTGATAGGGAGTGATCGCAGGACATGTCCCGCAATTCGTTCATGCAAACAATGCCCGAAGTTCAAGCCGCTGGCGGCCTGGTGCCCATGGTGGTCGAACAATCTGCTCGTGGCGAGCGCGCGTATGATATCTACTCGCGTCTGCTCAAGGAGCGGGTGATTTTCCTGGTAGGCCAGGTCGAAGACTATATGGCCAACCTGGTGGTCGCTCAGCTTCTGTTTCTAGAAGCGGAGAACCCTGACAAGGATATTCACCTCTACATCAATTCACCTGGTGGTTCGGTGACAGCTGGTATGTCTATCTATGACACCATGCAGTTCATTAAGCCCGATGTCTCGACAATCTGCGTAGGCCAGGCGTGCAGTATGGGTGCCTTGCTACTGGCAGGTGGTACTGCCGGCAAACGCTACTGTCTGCCTCACTCTCGTATGATGATCCACCAGCCCTTGGGTGGCTTCCAGGGTCAGGCATCGGACATCGAAATTCACGCGCGTGAAATTTTGACGATCCGTGAGCGTCTAAACAAAGTGTTGGCCCATCATACGGGTCAACCCATGGATGTTATCGCCCGTGATACCGATCGCGATAACTTCATGAGCGGTGATGAGGCTGTGAAATACGGCTTGATCGACAAGGTGTTGGAAAAGCGCAATATTCCCGCTTGAGCCGGCAAGCCTGCCACTAAGTCATGATTACTGAGTGGCAGGCTTGAAAATGCATAGATTTGCCTTCATCTTGTTCCTGTAAGTAACCCGATTGGATTGATCGAATGACAGATACTCGCAACGGTGACGACAACGGCAAGCTGTTGTATTGCTCTTTCTGCGGCAAGAGCCAGCATGAAGTGCGTAAGTTGATTGCCGGTCCCTCAGTCTTTATTTGCGATGAATGTGTCGACCTGTGCAATGACATCATCCGTGAGGAAGTACAGGAAGCCCAGGCCGAAAACAGTGCACATAAACTTCCAGCACCTAAAGAAATCAGTACGATTCTTGATCAGTACGTGATTGGTCAGGAACGTGCCAAGAAAGTATTGGCTGTAGCGGTATACAACCACTACAAGCGTCTCAACCAGCGTGAGAAGAAAGATGACGTTGAGTTGGGCAAGAGTAATATTCTGCTTATCGGGCCGACAGGTTCCGGTAAGACTTTGCTGGCTGAAACGCTGGCACGTCTGTTGAACGTACCGTTTACCATTGCGGACGCCACTACGTTAACCGAAGCAGGTTACGTGGGTGAGGACGTTGAAAATATTATTCAGAAGCTTTTGCAGAAGTGCGATTACGATGTTGAAAAAGCCCAGATGGGCATCGTCTATATCGATGAGATCGACAAGATTTCGCGCAAGTCTGATAACCCCTCTATTACTCGAGATGTATCGGGTGAGGGCGTGCAGCAGGCTCTGCTCAAGCTGATTGAAGGTACGGTAGCCTCAGTACCCCCGCAGGGCGGACGTAAGCATCCTCAGCAGGAGTTCCTGCAGGTGGATACGCGTAACATCCTGTTTATCTGTGGCGGTGCATTTGCCGGATTGGAAAAGGTCATCCAGAGCCGTTCTACCAAGGCGGGCGGAATTGGTTTCAATGCCGAAGTCCGTAGCCAGGAATTGGGCAAGAAAATCGGTGAGTCACTTCGTGATGCCGAGCCTGAAGATCTGGTCAAGTTTGGTCTTATCCCAGAGTTCGTTGGTCGTTTGCCTGTAATCGCAACGCTAGATGAACTTGACGAAGCGGCGCTCATGCAAATTCTGACCGAGCCCAAGAATGCACTGACCAAGCAGTATGGCAAACTCTTCGAAATGGAAGAGGTGGATCTCGAGTTCCGTCCAGACGCTTTGAAGGCAGTGGCCCGCAAGGCATTGGAACGTAAAACAGGCGCACGTGGTCTACGGTCCATACTCGAGGGCGTTCTGCTCGATACGATGTATGAGATTCCTTCTCAGAAGGAGGTCAGCAAAGTCGTCATCGATGAGAGCGTCATTGAGGGTACTTCCCAACCGTTGTTGATTTACGAAAACAACGACCCGGTCAAAGCGGCACCGGATGCATAAATAAAAAGGGGCCCTGCGGGGCCCTTCGCATTAGTTAGCCTTGTTTTCTGATCGATTAGGCCGCATGTTAGAAAAACATGCCATACGGTCGTTTCTATGCGGCCAGTCGAATGCCAAGAGCTGAAACCATGAATAAAACGATTGAATTGCCTCTTTTGCCACTGCGTGATGTAGTGGTGTATCCGCACATGGTAATTCCGCTCTTTGTTGGGCGTGAAAAATCTGTTGAGGCCCTGGAAGCTGCCATGGCCAGCGACAAGCAGATCCTACTGCTTGCGCAAAAGAATCCTACCGACGATGATCCAGACTCCGATGGCCTGTACCGCATGGGTACCGTCGCCACTGTCTTGCAACTGCTCAAACTTCCTGATGGCACTGTTAAAGTGCTGGTAGAGGGTGAGCAGCGCGGCAACATTGAGCGTTTTGTTGAGGCCAAGGGTTATTCTCGCGCTGAGGTTCAGTTGATTGAGGATACCGAAGCGGCAGACCGCGAGTCGGAAGTCTTTGTTCGTAGCCTGATGAGCCAGTTCGAGCAATATGTCCAGCTGGGCAAGAAAGTGCCAGCAGAGGTGCTGTCTTCACTTAATGGTATCGACGATCCAAGTCGCCTGGTCGATACGATGGCAGCCCATATGGCGCTTAAGCTTGAGCAGAAGCAGGAAATCCTTGAGATCGTAGATCTTGCTGAGCGAGTCGAGCACGTTCTGGCGTTGCTGGACGCAGAAATCGATCTGTTGCAGGTCGAGAAGCGGATCCGTGGTCGCGTCAAGAAGCAGATGGAGCGTAGCCAGCGCGAGTATTATCTAAATGAGCAGATGAAGGCCATTCAGAAAGAGCTGGGCGACATCGACGAAGGCCACAGTGAAATCGATGACCTGAAAAAGCGCATCGACAATGCCGGTCTGACCAAGGAAGCGTTGGCCAAGGCCAATGCAGAGCTGAACAAGCTCAAGCAGATGTCTCCCATGTCTGCCGAGGCCACAGTAGTACGTTCCTACATTGACTGGCTTGTGAATGTCCCATGGAAGGCGGAAAGCAAGGTCCGTTTGGATCTGAGCAAGGCCGAGGACATTCTTGATGAAGATCACTACGGTCTTGAGGAAGTCAAAGATCGGATTCTGGAGTATCTCGCTGTCCAGAAACGAGTCAAGAAAGTACGTGGCCCGGTATTGTGCCTAGTTGGTCCGCCTGGGGTAGGTAAGACGTCTCTAGCTGAGTCCATCGCGCGCTCCACTGGCCGCAAGTTCGTTCGTATGGCCCTGGGTGGTGTGCGTGATGAGGCTGAGATTCGTGGCCATCGTCGTACGTATATCGGCTCCATGCCTGGTCGTTTGATTCAAAAGATGACCAAGGTTGGCGTGCGTAACCCATTGTTCCTGCTCGATGAAATCGACAAGATGGGTAACGACATGCGTGGTGATCCGGCCTCCGCTCTGCTCGAGGTGCTGGATCCAGAACAGAACCACAACTTCAATGATCACTATCTGGAAGTTGATTACGATCTGTCGGATGTCATGTTCCTTTGTACGGCCAACTCCATGAATATTCCGGCACCGTTGCTGGATCGTATGGAAGTGATTCGTCTGCCTGGCTATACGGAAGACGAAAAGGTCAATATCGCTACCAAGTACCTGATACCCAAGCAGGTCAAGGCAAACGGTTTGAAGAAGACCGAAGTGACCTTTGACGAGGCTGCTCTAAGAGACATGGTGCGTTACTACACCCGCGAGGCGGGGGTACGTAGCCTTGAACGTCAGGTTGCCAAGGTTTGCCGCAAGATTGTCAAGGAGCACGCCAAGGAAAAAGCGGCTCAACAAGCTGCTGTCACCAGTGAAAGCCTCGAGCACTACTTGGGTGTACGTAAGTTCCGTTATGGTTTGGCTGAACAGCAGGACCAGATCGGACAAGTCACAGGACTAGCCTGGACGCAGGTTGGCGGCGAGCTTCTGACCATTGAAGCGGCTGTTGTGCCGGGGAAAGGGCAGTTGATCAAAACCGGTTCGCTGGGCGATGTAATGGCGGAATCCATTACTGCAGCACTGACGGTTGTGCGTAGCCGTGGCAAGAGCCTTGGTATTCCCAAGGACTTCCATGAGAAGCACGATATCCACATTCACGTACCAGAAGGCGCTACACCCAAAGATGGTCCAAGTGCTGGTATCGGTATGTGCACCGCGCTGGTGTCGGCTGCTACCCGGATCCCGGTGCGTGCTGATGTAGCCATGACAGGTGAGATTACGCTGCGTGGCCAGGTACTGGCCATTGGTGGTTTAAAGGAGAAATTACTGGCGGCACATCGTGGGGGAATCCGCACGGTGGTCATTCCGGAGGAGAATGTACGCGATCTGCGCGACATTCCGGACAATATTAAGGCCGATTTGGTGATTAAGCCTGTCAAATGGATTGACGAGGTCCTTCAGGTTGCGCTGCAATATGCGCCGGAGCCCTTGCCAGATGCGGCTCCTGAAATAGTCACGAATGAAGAAAAGCGCGAGCAGGATTCAAAAGAAAGAATCAGCACGCACTAGCCAGAGCTTCCTTGACACTTTTTTTGAGCCCTTGATATAAAGCGGCTCTTCAAGTGTCAGGCATGCCTCACAGCATCCATTTTTGCCTACACACGTAATATATTCTTATCAGAAATGAACAAGGGGACTTAGAGTGAACAAGTCGGAACTGATCGATGCCGTTGCTGCATCTGCTGATATCCCGAAAGCTGTAGCTGGGCGCGCTTTGGACGCAGTGATCGAATCTATCACTGGTGCCCTGAAGAGCGGTGATCCGGTTGTGCTTGTCGGTTTCGGCACTTTCGCTGTCAAAGAGCGTGCAGCACGCACTGGCCGCAATCCGCAGACTGGCAAGCCGATCGAAATCGAAGCTGCCAAGATCCCTGGTTTCAAGCCCGGCAAAGCGCTCAAGGATGCTGTGAACTGAGTGCTTAAGGGTTTTGGTTTCAATAGACATCTGTCTGTTGAGTTCTAGCACGTGATACCGTTTGGTTCATTCCGCACGAAGACTCGCCAAAGCCCCGTTTAACAGAAGGCGCATCCTCTGATGCGCCTTTTCTCTATTCGCAATTCACCCATGCTGCCTAGCCTTTGGCCAGATGCAGCCGTTTTGGGGGGCGCATGCTGCAGAACATCAGGGAACATTCACAAGGCTGGATAGCCAAGATCATCATTGGCGTCATTATCTTGCTGATGGCATTGACCGGATTCGAGGCGATCATTCGCGCCGGTAGCCACCAAGGTGCCGTAGCACTGGTAAATGGTGAGGAAATACGCCAGACCGATCTCAATCAGGCTGTGGAGATGCAACGTCGCTCTCTGGCGCAGCGTCTGGGCCCTAATTTCGATCCTGCTCTTCTGGATGAAAAACGGTTACGCGACGCGGCTCTAAAGGCCCTGATCGAGCGCGAGCTATTGCTTCAGGATGCCAAGTCGAACAAGTTTGCTTTTTCTGAAGCGGCTTTGGACCAGCTCATACTTCAAACACCTGAGTTCCAGGTTGATGGGCAATTCAATGCCCAGCGTTTTGACCAGACCATTGCCCAGATGGGTTACTCACGTCTTCAGTTTCGCGAGATGCTGAAGCAGGAGATGCTCATGGGGCAACTCAGAGCGGGTATTGCAGGTACCGGTTTTGTAACCGATGCCGAATTGAATGCCTTCGCAGCTTTGGAACGGCAAACTCGAGACTTCGCAACCCATGTGGTTAAAGCGGATGCTTCGAAAGTTGCAGTCACCAATGATGAATTACAAGGCTACTATGACGATCATCGTAGCGAATTCATGACGCCTGATCAGGTGGTCATTGATTATATCGAGCTAAAGAAAAGCGTTTTTGCCGATAAGGCGCAGGTCAAGCAAGAAGACCTTCAGGCCCTTTATCAGTCGGAAACCGCTAACCTTTCCGAACAGCGTAACGCCGCTCATATCCTGATTGAAGTGAACGACAAGGTGAATGACGAGCAGGCCAAGGCCAAGATTGATGAAATCAAGGCTCGTCTGGACAGGGGCGAGGATTTTGCTGCGCTAGCCAAGAAGTTCTCTCAGGATCCTGGTTCGGCCAACAAGGGCGGTGAGCTCGGTTATGCTGGGCGAGGGGTGTATGACCCTGCCTTTGAAGAAGCCTTGTATGGTTTGAACATGGGAGACGTTTCTGCTCCCGTACATTCGACATTTGGATGGCATCTGATCAAGCTGCTTGGCGTTCAGGAAGCCAAAGTACCTTCGTTGGAGAGCATGAAGCCGCGTCTTGAGGCTGAGCTCAAGGCTCGCGAGGCTGATCGCCTTTTTGTAGAGGCTACCCGCAATCTTGAAAGCGCAGCGTTTGAAGCTTCAGATCTTAGTCAGCCTGCTCAAGAGCAAGGCTTGAAAGTGCAAACCAGCAAGCCATTCGGACGTGAGGGCGGCGAAGAAGGGGTTATTGCCAATCGTCAGGTTGTCCAGGCTGCTTTCAGTCCCGAAGTGCTGGAGGATGGTGCCAATAGCAATGCTATCCAGTTGGACGATGAAACGGCTGTCATCCTGCGCGTTAAGGAGCATCGCAAGCCTGCTCAGCAGAGCTTTGATGATGTCAAAGACAGCATCCGCAGCACGCTGACCAAGCAGAAGATAGCTGAGACTGCTCGTCAGCAGGGCGAGACGTTGATTGCTGACCTAAAGGCAGGCAAGGCCAATACGATCAAGGACTGGAAAGTCGTCGAGGCTGCTACACGTAATCAGGAGGGCGTTGACCCGGTAGTACTCCAACAGGTGTTCCGCATGAATAAGCCTGGAGACAGTTCCAAGCCGACTTATGCAGGAGTCAATCTAGCTGATGGGACCTACATGGTTATTCGCTTGACGGGCGTCAGCGTTCCGCAGGGCACTTTTACTGATGAAGAGAAGGCTATGTATCGCCGTTTCCTCTCTTCACGCAGTGGCCAAGAGGACTTTGCGGCTTACCGCCGTGCATTGGAGTCCAAGGCAGAAATCAAGAATCTTTGATTTCTGACAGGTAAGTAAAAGAAACCCCGCTTCGGCGGGGTTTCTTGTTTAAACATTAAATTTGTCGCGAATATCGTAGTACCAGGCGCCCAGGGCGGTAAATGGAACGCGGAAAAGACGACCGCCAGGGAAGGGGTAGTGGGGTAGCCGGGCGAATGCATCAAAGCGCTCAGCGTGCCCTGCCAGTGCCTCACCAAGCACGGTACCGATCAGATGGGTAAACGTAACGCCATGTCCGCTGCAACCTTGCGAATAATAGATGTTGTCGCCCAGGCGGCCTACTTGAGGGAGGCGGGACAGAGTCAATAGGAAATTACCGGTCCAGGCATAATCAATCTTGACGTTGGCCAGTTCTGGAAAGGTTTTAGCCATCTTAGGGCGTATGATTTTTTCCACATCGGCAGGATCACGTGCGCCGTATATAACGCCACCGCCATATATGAGTCGACGATCAGCCGAGAGGCGATAATAATCTAGAAGGTAGTTGCAATCCTCGACACAATAGTCTTGAGGAAGTAATCGTTTTGCCGTTTCCTCAGAGAGGGGTTCGGTTGCAATCACTTGCGTTCCACAAGGCATGGATTTGGCTGCCAGCTCTGGAATGAGATTACCCAGATAAGCATTACCGGCTACCACAACATACGTCGCTCTTACACAACCTTGTGGAGTATGTACAACAGGCTTAGGGCCACGCTCGATGCGTACGGCAGGTGTCTGTTCGTAAATAGTCCCGCCCAATGACTCAACGGCGTCTGCTTCTCCTAGAGCGAGATTAAGGGGGTGGATATGACCGCCGCTACGATCCAGCATACCCCCGGCATATCGATGGGTGCCTACGACTTGCTCAATGGCTCTTTTATCCAGCATTTCTAGTTCATGGTGCCCATGGCGAGCCCAAAGGGCTTGCTGAGCTTCCAGATGTTGCATCTGTCGGGCGTTGAAAGCCGCGAAAACGCCACCGTTCTTCAGGTCGCACTGAATACCATAACGATTGACTCGTTCTCTGATGATACGTCCGCCTTCGAAGGCCATTTGACCGATCAGTTGCGCTTCACGGGCAGGCAAGGTTCGCTCGATAACATCAATATCCCGGCTGTAGCTGTTGACGATCTGGCCGCCGTTGCGGCCGGATGCACCAAAACCTACCCTGGCGGCCTCGAGAATTACAACGCTGTAGCCTCGCTCAAGCAGTGCAATGGCAGTGGAAAGACCGGTATAGCCAGCGCCGACAATACAAACGTCAGCAATGCGTTCACCTTCAAGCAGGGGGCGCTTGGGCGCAGGATGAGCAGAGGCCGCATAGTAGGAGTTCGGATAGGATGTGTTCGGCATATTCATTCCCTGTGTGAAATTTTTTACGCTCTAACGCGATAGTAGCTCAGCTGCCAGTGCCGTTCTAGCAGCCGAAAGTAGGGCAGGGAGAAACGAAAAGGCCCGCCGGTGGCGGGCCGAATGAGGTTACTGGACGGTTTCCTGTTCGCTGAACAAGCCGTCAAACAGCATGGTGGACAGATAGCGTTCACCGGAGTCAGGCAGGATGACAACGATTGTCTTTCCCTGCATGGCGGGTTCACGGGCAAGACGCACGGCCGCCGCCATGGCGGCTCCACACGAGATGCCACAGAGGATGCCTTCCTCACGCATAAGGCGTTGGGCCATGGTCTTTGACTCATCGTCACTGACGCGTTCCACTCGATCCACCATGGAAAGATCCAGATTTTTCGGTACGAAGCCAGCGCCGATCCCCTGGATCTTGTGAGGGCTGGGTTTGACTTCCTGGCCGGCCATGGTCTGGGTGATAACAGGCGAACTCTCGGGCTCTACCGCTACTGACAGGATAGGCTTGCCCTTGGTGTTTTTGATAAAGCGGGAAATACCGGTTAGTGTGCCGCCGGTACCAACACCCGCCACCAGGACATCCACCGCGCCATCGGTGTCGTTCCAGATTTCCGGGCCAGTGGTTTTTTCATGAATGGCCGGGTTGGCCGGATTTTCGAATTGCTGGGGCATGAAGTAGCGAGAAGGATCGCTTTCCGCAATTTCTTTGGCTTTTTCAATCGCGCCCTTCATACCTTTGGCGGGCTCTGTCAGTACCAGCTCGGCACCTAGTGCCTTGAGAACCTTGCGACGCTCCAGGCTCATCGAGGCGGGCATGGTCAGGATGAGCTTGTATCCACGGGCTGCTGCAACATAAGCGAGACCAATGCCGGTATTGCCGGACGTAGGTTCGATCAGGGTCATGCCGGGCTTGAGCTTGCCGTTGGCCTCGGCATCCCAGATAAGGTTGGCGCCGATTCGGCATTTCACTGAATAGCCCGGGTTACGGCCTTCGATCTTGGCCAGAATGGTGACCCCTTTTGGCCCAAGGCGATTGATGTAAACCAGAGGTGTGTTACCAATGGATTGTGCGTTATCAGCGAAAATTCGGCTCATCTAAAGATCCCTGCATGGGTCAACAAATATGAGTTCAGCCTAAGGCTATGGCGTCAAGGCGTCCAGTCCAAGGAAACTGCCACTGGCATGGTCGGTCCATGAAAGACATGCCAGAGGGAACCGAGTCATGAAACTGCGCTATAAAACGCCTGCACTTGTCATCTTGAGCATAGTTGCCCTGTTGGTTGTCGTGCAGCTCGCCATGCCTTATGTCATACGACATTACCTCAATACCAAGTTAGCGGACATGGGCGATTATCGGGGACATATTGCCGATGTCGATCTGGCGTGGTGGCGGGGCGCCTACCGTATCGATGGACTCAAGATCGAAAAGGTGACAGGCAAGGTGCCCGTACCGTTTCTGGACGCGCCCAGCATCGACATTGCCGTGAGCGGAAGAGCGTTATGGGAAGATCACGCCATTGTCGGGCGGATTATTTTCGAGCGCCCCGAACTTAACTTTGTCGACGGCGGCGATGATCCGCAGTCCTCCCAGACAGGTGAGGGTACGGACTGGCGTGCTCAGCTGGAGAAGATCATCTCGATCACCTTAAATGAGGTGCGTGTAGAGGATGGCAAGCTCAGTTTCCGTAATTTCAATTCGTCACCCCCCGTCAATCTGCAGGCGACCCAGGTAAACGCCAGCCTTTACAACCTGACCAATGCCGCCGATGCGCAAGGCAAGCGGGTGGCACGTTTCGAAGGCAAGGCCACTGTGCTGGATAATGCACCGCTGGAAACCTCAGCAGAATTCGACCCCTTCAGCGACTTTAGTGACTTCCTGTTTCGGCTGAGGGTAACGCAGGTAGACCTGCCCAAAATAAATGACTTTGCCAAGGCGTATGGCAAGTTTGACTTCAAGTCCGGTAGTGGTGATCTGGTCATTGATGCCAGGGCTGATAATGGACAGCTCAGCGGCTACATCAAACCCTTGTTCAAGAATGTCGACGTCTTCGATTGGCGTCAGGATGTAGAGAATAAAGACAAAGGATTTTTCCGCGGGCTGTGGGAAGCCGTGGTAGGAGGAAGTCAAACCCTTTTGAAAAATCAGCGCAAGGATCAGTTCGCGACTCGAGTTGAATTGCAGGGCAGCGTCAAGCAGCAGGATATCAGTCCTCTACAGGCGTTCTTTTCCATCCTGCGGAATGCTTTCATTCAGGCATTCAGCGCTCAGTATGAGGATCGGGGTTAGTGTATCGCCTGTGCTTTATGCCTATTATCACGTCCTGTTGATCAATCCCGAGGGTTGCCCATGAAATTTGAAGGTACGGCGGATTACGTAGCAACCGCTGATCTCCAATTGGCTGTAAACGCAGCCATCACCTTGCAGCGTCCGCTGCTGATAAAAGGGGAGCCTGGTACTGGCAAGACGCTGTTGGCTGAGCAGCTGGCGCAGGCTCTTGGTACACAATTGATCACCTGGCATATCAAGTCCACTACGAAAGCGCATCAAGGGCTGTACGAATACGATGCCGTCAGCCGGCTGCGCGATTCCCAGTTGGGTGTCGACAAGGTTCATGACGTTGCCAACTACATCAAGAAAGGCAAGCTTTGGGAGGCATTTGATGCGCAGGAGCGGGTCGTTCTGTTGATTGACGAGATCGACAAGGCGGACATTGAGTTTCCAAACGATCTGCTGCAAGAGCTGGATCGCATGGAGTTCTATGTATATGAAACAGGCGAAACGGTTCGTGCCCGGCATCGTCCCATCATTATCATTACGTCCAATAACGAGAAGGAGCTACCTGATGCCTTTCTGCGGCGCTGCTTCTTCCATTACATTGCGTTTCCTGACCGCGATACGTTAAAGCGTATTGTGGAGGTGCATTTTCCGAATATCAGCCAGACGCTGGTCAATGAGGCGCTGGAGGTGTTCTTTGATATCCGTCAGGTGCCTGGACTCAAGAAAAAGCCTTCCACGTCAGAGCTGGTCGATTGGTTGAAGCTGTTGATGGCCGATGATGTCGGTGAGTCGGTTCTGCGTGAACGAGACCCTCGCAAGGCTATTCCGCCGCTTGCCGGGGCCTTGGTCAAAAACGAGCAGGATGTTCAGCTGCTTGAGCGCCTGGCTTTCATGACGCGGCGAAACGGCTATCGATAATCAAGGAGGTCCTATGCTCAAGGGTAGCTGTCTATGCGGTGCGGTGACTTATGAGGTCGATACTTCGCTTGAAAAAGCCACCCACTGCCACTGCTCGATGTGCCGCAAGGCCCATGGTGCGGCCTTTGCTACGTATACGACTGTGTCTAAGAAAAGCTTTCGTTTCACGACCGGTGAAGCAGATGTTGCAGCCTACCGTTCGTCTCCAGAGGTGGTTCGTACGTTCTGCCGGCGGTGCGGGTCGAATCTACAGTTCTTGCGGGATGGCCGGGATACGCTGGGGTTGGCGCTAGGATCATTGGATTCCGCGCTTGGTGCCTTGCCTGTCGATGAGATTTTTACCGAGGCCCAGCCGTCGTGGTATCAAGCGCCGGTGCGTCATGACTGATCGTTCTCCAGCCGGGAATAGCCGATGCTGCTGAGTCTTTTTCATGAGTTGCGTTCTGCTCGAATTCCCGTTTCCCTGCGGGAGTTGCTGGATCTGCATGAAGCGCTACTGACAGGTGTCGTGTTTGCAGACATGGACGCCTTTTACTTTCTGGCACGTACTATCCTGGTCAAAGACGAACGTCATTTTGATCGCTTCGACAGGGCATTTTCAGCGTATTTTGACGGGCTTCAATCACTCGACGAGGCGCTGAAAGTATTGATCCCGGATGAGTGGTTGCGTAAAGCCTTTGAGCGCTCATTAACGCCCGAGGAGCGTGCGCAGATTCAGTCATTGGGTGGTCTGGACAAGCTCATTGAAACCTTCAAGCAGCGTTTGGCTGAGCAAAAAAGTAAGCATGCTGGTGGCAACAAGTGGATTGGTACGGGCGGCACCAGCCCCTTCGGCTCAGGGGGGTATAACCCTGAAGGCATTCGTGTCGGCGAGGCAGGTGAAAGGCAGGGAAAGGCCGTCAAGGTCTGGGAGCAACGTGAGTACCGTAACCTGGACGATCAGGCGGAGCTCGGGCGCCGGAATATCAATGTTGCTCTTCGGCGTCTACGTAAGTTTGCCCGGGAGGGGGCAGCGGAAGAGTTTGATATCGAAGGCACTATCGATCATACCGCCCGCGATGCTGGACTGCTGAATATCCAGATGCGGCCCGAGCGCCACAATGCGGTCAAGCTTTTGCTGTTGCTGGATATCGGCGGGTCGATGGACATGCATGTGCAGGTCTGTGAGGAACTGTTTTCAGCCTGCCGCACTGAATTCAAGCATTTGGAATATTTCTACTTCCATAACTTCATCTATGAATCAGTCTGGAAGGACAACCAGCGCCGGATGAGCGAGCTGACGTCTACGCTTGATCTATTGCATCGCTATGGCGAGGACTACAAAGTGGTATTTGTTGGCGATGCGTCCATGGCGCCCTACGAGGTACTTCAGCCCGGCGGTAGTGTGGAGCACTGGAATGAAGAAGCAGGCTCAGTCTGGATGGAGCGATTCAAGGCCAAATTTCGAAAGATCATCTGGCTTAATCCCTATCCGCAGCGGGTTTGGGAGTACACATCCTCTATTCAGATCATCCAGGAATTGGTTGAGGGGCATATGTACCCATTGACCCTTGAAGGCTTGGAAGAGGGGATGCGTTACCTCGCACGTGGGTGAGGCTTGCAGGGCAAGCCTTCTATTAGTCTGGAGCAAAAGGAGGGGCCTCGGTAATTTCTATCAGGAAGGGCCTATCGGGTGGCGCATCGAGGAGTAGTTGTTCCAGATGTTGATGATCAGAGGCTTTTGCGGCTGCGCAGCCAAAGCCTTGAGCTAGCGTTATAAAGTCGGGTGTATAAATGTCTACACCCAGCGGTGTAATGGCGCGCTGCTTCATGTATCGCTTGATCTCACCGTATCCCTGGTTATTCCACAAGAGAACGATGATTCCGACACGCGCCTCTACGGCGCTGGCCAGCTCCGGCAGGGTAAATTGGATACCGCCGTCACCGATCAGACAGATAACCGGCCGATCTGGACAGGCCAGCTTGGCTCCAATGGCGGCTGGCAAGGCATAGCCCAAGGTGCCGTAGCCCGTAGAGGCATTGAACCAGCGACGTGGCGAGCACAGCTCGATGATATGGTTACCGGCATAAACCGGCTGTGTTGAATCACCTACGTAACAGGCATCGGGACAGGCGCGGCTAAGCGTATCGAACAGTGTACGGAAGTGGCTGAGTGGTGCCAGTGTGTCGGCTAGCTCACGCCGGGCCTTGGCCACACGCTCGCGACCGCTACCGGTTGCCTGAAAAATGTCAGGAGGCAATCTGTTCAGAAGCTCTTGGATAGCCGTCCTTGCATCCGAGACAATACCCAGCCAGGGCTGGTAGTTACGGGTAAGTTGATCAGGGTCTATATCGATTCGGATCAGGTCACCACTCAGTTCGAATCCACCATCGAAAACCACGTCATAATCCGTCTCGCCCAGTTCTGTCCCGATAGCCAGAATGACATCCGCCTCTTTTGCCAGTTGCCTGACGGCGGGCAATGACTGGTTGCACCCCAATGCCAGTGGATGGTGGTCAGGCAGTACTCCTTTGGCATTAATAGTGGTAGCGGCAGGCGCTGCGAGTCTATCGACAAGAATCCTGGCTTCGCTGGCTGCGGCAATACAGCCGCCTCCCAGTAGTACCAATGGATGTTTGGCGTTTCCGAGTCGCTTGGCGGCCAGGTCGAGCTGCTGCGGGTCAGGTGCCGGGCGGCTGAAGCAGGGTTGGCATACAAGGGACAAGTGATCGGCGGGCGCGGTAATGACGTCGAGGGGAAGTTCAATGTGTACAGGTCGAGGCCTTTGGCTTTCGAATACTGCAAAGGCTTGGGTCAGGGCCGCAGGCAGCTGGTCGACATCCAGCAGCGTATGACTGAAGGCTGTCACCCCGGCGGTCATGGCGCGCTGATCGGTCAGCTCATGCAGATAGCCACCATTCCGCCCCAGGCGAGCCCGCGTAGTTACGCTTGAAATGACCAGCATGGGGATGGAGTCTGCATAGGCTTGAGCCATGGCAGTCAGGATATTGGTTACGCCGGGGCCGGTAATGACAAAGCAGACCCCGGGCTTGCCGCTGGCGCGAGCGTAACCGTCCGCCATGAAGCCTGCACCTTGCTCATGGCGAGGCGTGATATGGCGAATGCTGCTGTCTGGTAAGCCTCGGTAAAGCTCAACGGTATGAACACCGGGAATGCCAAATACCGTATCCACGCCCCAGGCTTCAAGTTGTCGAACCAGAAATTGGCCGCAGGTAACCATGCTAAATCTCCTCAGGCGCGGTTGTTGCCAGGGCATGTTGAGCGGAGCGAGCCAGAAGACTCAGCAATACGAAGCTGCTCAGACTGACCGCCAGACTGAAATAAATGGGCGTGTTGGCTTCCAGGCCATCCTTGAACATGAAGATCAGTGCCGTCAGACAGCCCAACAACATGCTGGTGATCGCGGCAGGTGTGGTTGCTCGCTTCCAATAGATGGCGCCGATCAGGGGAATCAACATGCCGCCAACCAGCAGGTTATAGGCGCACGTCAGCGCGTTGAGTACATCGTCTACTGCCAGGGCAATACCCAATACGATGAGTCCGACGAGCAAGGTAAACAGACGGTTGAGCGAGAGATTGGTCAGCGGCCTTCCCTGACGCAATACCGGGATCAGGTCTTCCGTTAAAACTGTGGAAGCAGCCAGCAGGGCCGCGCTGGCGGTAGACATCATGGCAGCCAGAGCGGCAGCGATCACCAGGCCCCGGATGCCATCCGGCAGGGCTGCCTGAACGATTGCGGCAAAGGCATTGTTGGCATTGTCCAGGTCCGGTAAGAGCACCTTGGCTGTCATGCCAATCAGGGCTCCACCTAGTCCGTACAACACGCAATAAATGCCTGCGGTAGTACCTGCATAGCGGGCGACGCGCTCATTTCGGGCAGTAAATACCCGCTGCCAGATATCCTGTCCGATCAGGACGCCAAAGAAATAGATGACGAAGTACGTCACGATCGTGCTCCAGCCAATGGCGGTAAAGCTGAAGCTGGAGGCAGGCAGCTTGGCAACGAGTTCATCCCAGCCGCCAATCCTATACAGGCAGATCGGCAGGAGGATGAACATCAGGCCTACGGTCTTTATGACGAACTGGACGATATCCGTAAGTGTCAGGGACCACATCCCTCCAATTGCGGAATATACCACTACCACGCCGCCGCCGATCACGACGGCCAGCCAGAAGGGAATGCCAAAAAGCACCTGCATGACTGTACCGATGGCAATGGTCGAGGTCGCTGCCAGCATAAGTGCATAGGCCACCATGATGACGGCGCTGGCTTGGCGTGCGGTTGTGTTGTAACGCCGCTCCAGTACCTGAGTCACGGTAAAGATGCGAAGTTTGAGGAGCGGTTTGGCCAAAAACAGATTCAGGATAATGATGCCAAGCCCCAGGGCCGCACACAGCCAGAACCCGGAGATACCGTGTACATAGCCCAGGCGCACTGTACCTACCGTGCTGGCGCCGCCCAATACAGTAGCCGCCATAGTGCCCATGTAAAATGTGGGACCCAGGTTGCGACCCGCCACTAGAAACTCATCATGGGATTTGGCGCGGCGCATGCCGATCCAGCCTAGTAAAAGCATGGCAGCTACATAGGCGAGGACCACAAGGATATCTAGGGCCATGAAGGCCTCCTTTAGAATCAGTTGAATAAGGAGCTGGGCAACGAGAGGCTTCAGGCATGTGCCTTGAGCCAGCCGTTGATCAGGTGCCGCAGGCGTTCACCGGGAAAACTGGGGAAATGCCCGCCGTGTACCGTGCGGATAGGCATCTGTCGAAGCCGCTCCAGACTTAAGGCATAGGCTTCCAGATTCGAGTGGTAGGCATCCTCGACCAGCGGCCCGTCGTAAATAATGTCGCCGCTGAATAGCGTTGCGGTGGCGGCTTCCCATAGGCTGATGCCGCCAGGCGAATGCCCGGGTGTATGCAGGATCTCCAGGTGGCGATCGCCGAGGTCAAGAATGTCGCCTTCCTCGATCAGGCGAGTCGCTGGAGCAGCTTTGACGCGGTATTCGGCATAGCACAGCGGGCAGTCAGGGTGTGCCTCGAACATGGCGTCCGTGACGTAGCCGGCCGCCAGGGTATTCTCGCGGGTGGGATGGGCGAGAATATCGGCTTCAGCAGGGTGCGCCAGACGCTCATCGAACTCATGATGCCCAGCGATATGATCGAAATGCGTATGGCTTGCCACGGCCATCAAGGGACGCTCGGTCAGCCAGGGAAGTTGCTCCCGCAGGCTGACGACACCCGAGCCGCTATCGATTAAAACATCACGGTTTCGTCCTTGAATGTGCCAGAGGTTGCAGCGGTAAAAGGGCCGAATGTAAGGTTCATGGATCAGACTGATCCCATCGGCGCCACGCTTTACCTCAAACCACTGATCTCGGCTGACAATGTTCATGGGTGTCACTCCAGAAATCAGGATAGGCTGGCGTTGGAGCGGATCAGTGCAGGACCACCGCGTGTTGCAGATGCGTTGAGCCGGGCAGGGCCATAGACTTCGATCGGTTCTGGAAAAAGCCGGAGCAGCAGGCTGTAGAGCAGGGCGGCCATGCCTAGTGTGATGGGCAGGCTGATATCGATTCCGCCTGCCAGCTCGCCTAAAGGGCCTACGAACTGACCGGGCAGGTTGACGAATAGCAACCCAACCACTGCGCTGGGAATCCAGGCACCCAGGCCCCGCCAGTTCCAGCCGTGGTGGAACCAGTAGCGTCCGCCACGTTCGCCGCGAGTAAAGACCTGCAGATCGTCAGGGCAGTAAAAACCGCGCCGATTGATCAGTCCGATGATCATGATGATCATCCAGGGGCTGGTGCAGGTAATGATCAGCACTGCAAATGTCGACACGCTCTGAACCAGATTGGCGGCGAAGCGGCCGATAAAGATGAACACAATGGCCGCAACACCAATTAGGAGCGTGGCACGTACTCGCGTCAGTACACGAGGGAAGACGCTGGACATGTCCAGCCCTGTTCCATAGAGCGAGGTGGTGCCGGTAGACATTCCACCAATGGTGGCAATCAGGCAGACGGGCAAAAAGAACCAGCTGGGGGAGATGGCTAATAAGCCGCCCACATAGTTATTCTCAGCAATATACTGAGGGGCTTTTACGGCCACGATGCTGGCCGTGGCCAGACCGAACAGGAAAGGAATCAGCGTTGCGACCTGGGAAAGCACCACGGCCAGCATGATGTGCAGTTTAGATGTCTGGCGAGGAATATAGCGTGCCCAGTCACCCAGGAAGGCGCCGAAGGAGACCGGGTTACTCATGGCAACCAGCGCCGAGCCTATGAACGCTGCCCAAAAGCCTTCTGTGCCGGGATTGAGCGTGCCGGCATAGCTTGCGTCGAACGGCCCTGCAAAGGCTGCGATTCCCAGCATGAACAACACGCTGGCGCTAACGACCGCGACCTTGTTCACCCAGAGCAGGAAGCGGAAGCCATACAGGCAGACCGTCAAAACCAGTATGGCAAATACGCCGTAGGCCAGTCCGAGCGTCAGGTCTGTTTCAGGAAGACCGATCAGGCGCTTGGCACCTCCGATCAGGGCATCGCCTGAACTCCATACGGAAAGTGAAAAGAATGCGATAGCGGTCAGCAGGGAAAGGAACGAGCCTACAATGCGACCATGTACACCGAAATGAGCCCCAGACGAGACGGCATTGTTCGTGCCGTTTATAGGGCCAAATAAGCCCATGGGCGCAAGGATAACCGCGCCGGTCATGACGCCCAGAAGAATCGCCCAGACGCCTGCCTCGAAAGACAAGCCAAAAAGAATAGGAAAACTGCCCAGCACGGCGGTAGCGAAGGTATTCGCTCCACCAAAAATCATGCGAAACAAATCGAAAGGAGTGGCATTGCGCTCGGCGTCCGGGATTTTTTCGACGCCAAAGGTTTCGATACGGGTGATACCTTTAGGGTTATCCATGGTCGCCTCGACACGGTTATAGGCCACTGCACTGAGCGATGGCTTCTTTTGTTATCCCCGCAGGCACTGCGCTCGCGGGTTGGTGTTCGGCAGTACGGCAAGGCCGGAAGGCTGATTGCCTGAGGCAAGTTCTGGACCTGCCTCGAACGGGAGTCTTTGCGGACTCCTCGGATTTATTTATCGTTACAGTGGCTACCGGCGTACCACCCCAGGCAGCACACACAACATTTCATAAAGCAGGTTGGCGCCCAGTAGAGAGGTGTTGCCTGTAGTGTCGTATGGGGGAGATACCTCCACAAGATCGCCTCCCACTAGATCAAGCCCGTGGCAGCCGCGGATAATTTCCAGTGCCTGAATGGTGGTCAGTCCGCCTATTTCAGGGGTGCCGGTTCCTGGAGCCCAGGCGGGGTCAATACCGTCGATGTCAAACGACAGGTAAACAGGGCCGTCTTGCACTTTTGCCCGGACTTCCGCCATCAGAGGAGAGAGTGATGTGTGCCAGCACTCTTCCGCCTGCACAACGCGAAATCCCTGCTCACGGCTCCAGTTGAAATCGTCTGCCGTATAACCCTGGGCACGTAGTCCGATCTGCGCGACGCGATTGCAGTCCAGCAGGCCTTCTTCGACTGCTCGGCGAAAAGTAGTGCCATGAGCAATCTTCTCGCCAAACATGTGGTCGTTCACATCGGCATGGGCGTCGACATGAACCAGCCCAACCTTGCCATATTTCTTCTTCATGGCTCTGAGAATGGGCAGGGTGATCGTATGGTCACCTCCAAGGGTGAGCGGAATGACATTGTGCTCAAGAATGCCGTCATAGGCCTCTTCAATAATCCGTACGGCATCAAGAAGGTTGAAGGTATTGATGGCTACATCGCCAATGTCGGCCACCGAGAGCGAATCGAATGGTGCGGCGCCGGTTGCCATGTTGTAGGGGCGGATCATGACGGATTCGGCGCGAATTTCGCGTGGACCAAAGCGGGTGCCGGAGCGCAGTGATGTTCCAATATCCAATGGCACGCCAACGAAGGCGGCGTCCAGCCCGGCAGGCGACTCGAGGTGAGGCAAGCGCAGCATGGTCGCGATGCCCCCAAAGCGTGGCATCTCGTTACCACCCAGCGGTTGATGAAGTTTTTTCTCCACAATCGATCTCCTGCCTGCGAAACGATGGCCCGATTGTGTGAAGGAAACAGCGCCTGAAAAATCGGCACGTGCAAAAAATCAGTTCAGAGATTTCTAAACTATCGGATAGGCTGAAAAAAATAAGACAACGGATCCTGTCCATGGCCAATGCGCTGCACGATATTCGTCTACTCAGAATTTTCGCGACTGTTGTCCAGAGCCAGGGCTTTGCGGCGGCACAGCGTGAACTGAATCTGTCAACGTCAGCCATCAGCACCTATATGAGCCAGTTGGAAAGCCAATTGGGCATCACCTTGTGTCATCGTGGGCGCGGCGGGTTTGGGCTGACCAGCAAGGGTGAGATGTTTTATCAGGAGACGTTGAGAATCCTGGGAGAGATCGAAGGCTTTGAGCGATATGCAGCTGCGCTCAAGGGCGAGCTGAGCGGTACGCTCAAGCTGGGGATGCTGGACTCGTTAGCCAATGAGCCTGCCTTGTCATTGGCGGATGTTATCGGTGCTTATACAGGTGAATACCCCTCAGTCCACATTCATCTGACGGTCATGAGTCCTTATGACCTTCAACTGGCCATTCTTGAAAACCGTTTGGACTTAGCCATCGGTGCGTTTTCTGCGCGAATGAATGGGGTAACGTACCAGCCACTTTATCGTGAACAACATTGGTTGTATTGCAGCGACCGCCATCCTTTATTCAAGGAAAGACATATTCCCGAAGAACTTATTACTCAACAAAGAATGGTCCGAAGAGGCTATTGGAGTCAGGCCGAACTGGCTCGGCATGGGTTCAAGGAAAGTGCGGCAACAGTTGAAAGTATGGAGGCTCAGTTAATATTAATTCTTTCAGGAGCTTATATAGGTTATCTACCTGAGCATTATGTTCATGCGTGGGTTAATCAAGGGCGATTACGTGCTTTACAGCCAGCAATGTTTGGCTATCAAGCGCCATTTTCGCTCATATTTCGCCGAGGCCGTAATCGCGAAAGTCTAATACAGACTTTTCAAAGAATTCTTAAAGCTCATATGCGGCGTGCCGATAAGTAATCGACGTTAAAAAATGATGACAACTAACATGAATGCTATTTGCCATCATTTAAGTGAACGTCCGATTATTTGGAAATCAAGAAGGCTTCTCCGCCATGCGCAAAAACCTGCCAGTGACACAACAGGCTCGTACATTCAGGGAAAGTGAGCGTCTTATCTCAACGACGAATCTCAAGGGACAAATTACTTATTGCAATGACGCTTTCGTCACAATAAGTGGTTTTACACGAGAAGAGCTTATTGGCAGTCCACATAATCTGGTTCGTCATCCAGATATGCCTGAGGGTGTATTTGGTCATATGTGGGATACCCTTAAACAAGGCAAGGCCTGGATGGGTATCGTCAAGAACCGCTGCAAGAACGGCGACTATTATTGGGTGAATGCATACGTCACCCCTATCTGGGAAAATGGCCAGATGGTGGGCTATGAGTCCGTACGTGTGTTGCCTACCGCGGATCAGATCCGGCGGGCCGATGTCATGTATGCACGGCTGCGTGAAGGCAAGCGTGCAGTACCGGTAACAGAAGCCATCAAGCATTCTGTCAAAATTGCATGGCCTACGCTTTTCAGCGGTGCGGTTATCTTTGGCGGTCATTTCTATTTCAACGACCTTGCCCAGGCGGGTGTGATCGTTGCCAGCGCACTAGGCATTACCTTCTGGCAGTTCAAGCGCCAGCGCTGGGCTATTGAAAAGATCTTCGAGGCC
>NZ_DEYV01000003.1:0-104816 GCF_002364655.1 Pseudomonas sp. UBA3149 | reverse complement strand
CTACTTCAGACCTTCCTTAACGGCTGCCTTGGCCATATAGCGCTCAATGAGCGTGCAGGCCTGTTCGTTTAGATCAAGCAGTTCAGGCAGGAATACGCGTAGCTCGGGATGCTGACGAGCTTCCTCTTCCAAAACGCAATAGGCCTCGATGATGGACGCTTGAGTCCGCAAGGTTTGGCTGACCTTTTTCATAGGGATCTACTTGACTGATGTGGCTGCGTTGTCGGTCGGGATCAGAAAAACTTTATACCTTTCGTCGTTTGACGACCGGCGCGAGTGGCAAACCGTCTGGTGATGACTTATAGCCTTCATAATTCCGTGTTATCAACGATGCCTGTCTGCAGAGCTGCTTGGGGAGGCATGTTCATGGCAGTGTTCAAACGCTATCTGACAGTGGGGCCTATCGTTTCGTTGATCAGTGTTTCGACGATACTGATCGTGGCCAGTGCACCGAGTCATCTCTATCATTTTTCGGCACTGGCATTGTCTGGCCTTATCGGGATTATGGTTGGAGTGACAGCGCTTGTGATGACGGCCCGTTACATCTATACCCACCTTTAATCTGCTGTAAAAGGTTCGGATGACCGGCATAAACAACGGGTGGATTTATACCTCCAAAGCCTGGTGCTAATGGCTATAAATGGAGGAGTCTGTATGAGCAATACGCCTTTAACTGCACAAGGCTCTGATCCTGTGGTGCCGGACGATGCGGGCATTGGCAGTGACGTATTCGATCCACTGCGTCCCGATATCATTCCTGATAATCCGCTTGGTGATGATGAGGTAGATCATCCGCTGTAACGCAACACAGTTATCGAAAACCCGGCTAATGCCGGGTTTTCTTTTGGCGAGCCGTTTTCACTGCTTATTTCCGAGCACCGCAGCACATAAGCGAAACGAAAAGGGAACCCTAGGTGGTAGTGCTTGGGTCGAAGCGCGAATGAATGACACCCACCAGTGTCATACCGCTTTCGAATGCTTCTTGAATCGCCGCATGGTTTACTTGAGGCAGTAATTTCAATCCATCAAAGGAACGTCAGATGAGCATCGACCTTAACGCAGGACGCCTGCCCGATGAGCATACCCTGGTCAACCTACCGCGCCTGGTGTCGCGCTATTACAGTGAACGGCCCAACCCTGATGATCCGGCGCAGCAGGTTTCATTTGGTACATCCGGGCATCGCGGTTCATCGCTGAAGGTCAGCTTCAATGAGTGGCACATCCTGGCAACTACCCAGGCTATTTGTGATTACCGAAAAGAGCAGGTCGTAAATGGTCCGCTCTTTGTCGGCATGGATACCCATGCACTGTCCGAACCTGCCTTTGTTTCAGCACTGGAAGTGCTGGCTGCCAATGGTGTTGAGACCAGTATCGATGCAGGCTGTGCTGAGACCCAGGGCGAGCCCGGCTATACGCCAACGCCCGCCATCTCCAATGCCATTCTCGAATACAACAAAGGCCGCACCAGCGGCCTGGCTGACGGTATTGTCATTACGCCTTCACACAATCCGCCTGCCGATGGTGGATTCAAATACAACCCCACCAATGGTGGTCCGGCCGATACCAACGTAACCAAGTGGATTCAGGAGCGTGCGAATGCGCTGCTCAAGGCAGGATTGAAGGGCGTGGAGCGCATGGACTATGCCCGTGCGTTGAAAGCGCCAACGACGCAGCGATTCGACTTTATCGAAAGCTATGTGGGTGGCCTTGATCAGGTCATCGATATCGAAGCCATCAAGCATTCGGGCCTTAAGTTTGGCGTGGATCCTCTGGGCGGGGCAGGCGTGCACTACTGGACGCGCATTGCCGAGCGTTTTGGTTTGCCGCTTGAAGTCCTGTCGACCCGTATCGATCCTACCTTCCGCTTCATGCGCCTGGATTGGGATGGCAAGATCCGTATGGACTGCAGCTCGCCCCATGCAATGGCTGGATTGATTGAAAACAAGGACCGTTTCGATGTGTCCTTTGCCTGTGATACCGACCATGACCGCCACGGTATCGTGTCGCGTTCGACCGGGCTGCTCAATCCCAACCATTACTTGGCGGTAGCGATCGAATACCTCTTTACTCACCGTCCCGAGTGGAGCGCTCACGCGGGTATCGGTAAAACACTGGTGTCGTCTTCCATGATCGACCGTGTGGCTCAGGGTATCGATCGGAAGGTCGTCGAGGTGCCAGTGGGCTTCAAGTGGTTCGTGGATGGCCTCATGGATGGAAGCCTTGGTTTTGGTGGTGAGGAGTCCGCAGGCGCATCCTTCCTGCGCAAGACTGGCGGTGCGTGGTCGACCGATAAGGACGGCATCATCCTGGGACTGCTGGCGGCTGAAATCACGGCGGTTACTGGCAAGGATCCTGGTGAGCGTTATCAGGCCCTGACCGAGCGGTTTGGTTCGCCGGTGTATCAGCGTATCGATGCTGCAGCTGATCGCGAGCAGAAAGCCAAGCTAGGCAAGCTCTCCGCTTCACAGGTAACTGCCAGCGAGCTGGCCGGTCAGCCGATTACACAGATCCTGACCGAGGCGCCTGGCAATGGTGCAGCGATCGGTGGCCTCAAAGTTGTGACTGAAAAAGGCTGGTTTGCTGCACGTCCTTCCGGTACTGAAGACGTCTACAAAATCTATGCTGAGAGCTTTGAGGGCGAAGCGCACCTCAAGCGCATCCAGGAAGAGGCCAAAGCACTGGTCGATAGCGTCTTGGCAGGTTGATCAAAGGCTACCTGGGTAAAAAGTCCTAGGCAGCCTTCTCTCCCTATAGGCCCGCAGGCGTCTGAAATAGAAGTCAGCTGCCTGCTCTCAAAGCGACCTGGATAGGCTAGATGACCTAGCGCTTCAGTTCGTTGAGCATCTCGTCCAGGCTGCGATGAAACGAGCTGCGCTCCCCGGCACTGATGAAGCCTTGCTGGCGAGCCAGGGCTGCTACGTTGGTTTCCACTTCCTTGATTTGCTGTTCGTAATGCTGCTGTTTGGCCTTGGTAATCGAGCCTTTTTGGGTATTGATAAGGCTACGTACAGCCTGTGCCTTGGCCCCGACGGCATCCTGTTCCTGGGTATTCGCTTCCAGCCCATCAGCCGTAGGGTAACCTTCGAGTCCTGTTCCTTTTATTAGCTGCCACAGCGCTTCTTCAGGTGTATAGCGGCCATGCAGTGCAGGCACCTTCCGGTCTGCGAAAGGGGCAAGGTCCACCGTGACAGGGCAACCGGTACTATGAGCCAGCTGCTGTAATGCTTCATCCAAACGCTGAGACGGATAATTAAAATCAGTGGCCTCTCGCTGGCAGGCCGCCTGAGCAACTTGGCACGCCAAGCCAAGAGTCATTAATCCAGACAGGAAAATCTTCATGGTTTCCTACGCAGTAGATAGAAAAATAGAGTCTTGCCTACTTCCATCCCTAAAGGCAAAGCCTGACGTCTTAACGCGAGGAGATTCTCCAATCTTCACTGTGCAGCTGATAGGCCGCAGGCGCTGTCGAAGGGTTCATGGCAAAATGATCATATAACCCGATGATCAGGATTCACGCCCTCCTTGCTTACTCTCTCCAGGCTCGCCTCGTTATTCACGCCCAAGCGATGGCTGGGCGGACTGTTCATCAAATTTTTTGTCAGTCTGTTCGTGATCTCTGGTTCTTCTACAGTTGCAATCATCGGCTTCGGTACCTGGAAAAGTCAGGTTGAGCTTAAAGAGGCGCTAAGTGAAGATAAATTGCACGACCGTGTTGCGGTAGAGGGCAGGGTGGTGGCTGAGCTGTTGCAAGCCGCCGCTACGCCTGAACGCTGCCAGGCACTGCTTGAATTGTTGGTCCATCGTGTCTTTGGTTCTGGTGTATTAACAGGCAAGGCTGGTAATAGTTTTAGCCAGTCTCTTGGGAAGGGGCGTCTTGCAGCGCTGTACCGCAATGAGCAGGGGCTGCAATGTCATTACCCCGCCAAACTGACGGAGCCGCTTCAAGCCAGAATGCAGACAGTTAGCCGCCAGGGTAACAGTATCAAGGTTGAAAGCGATGAGACGCGTACGGCCAGTGATATCTGGTTTAGCACGGCGGTTGCTCAGATACCACAAGAGGCGGATAGGCTTGTTCTGGGTATGGAAGGGTTTGATCCATGGAAGGCCTTCTGGGCGGATACGAGCCGTCAGTTCGGTTGGCTTTGGCCCTACATGCTGATCAGCAATTGCTGCACGGCCCTGCTGCTGGCTTTCTTCCTGCTAAATAGAATTCGTCATGCCGAGCAGGTAGCCAATACTTGGGCTCAGGGCCAACTCGATATGCGTATCAACGATGAGGGACATGATGAATTTGGCCGGCTGGCCCAGCGATTCGATCATATGGCTGATGCGGTAGCAGGTGTGATTGAGGTCAAGCAGGCTATCGCTGCGCAGGATGAGCGCAGTCGGTTGGCCCGCGAACTGCACGATACCGCAAAGCAGCGGTGCTTCGCCCTAGGGCTGCAGCTCAGCCTCTTACGCCGCCTGTGCAGTACCCATCCCGAGCAGAGCAAGCTGGCCAACTCATCACTCAAGCTTGTTGAGCATCTTCAACGAGACATGCGCGATGTCATCCATCGCCTCTCGGCGCCTACGGTGGCTGAGCTAGGTCTGGATAGCGCCTTGAAGCAGAATCTGGCAAACCTCCTTGAAGGCAGCACCATTGAGTGGTCTGTCGATATTCAAGAAGAGGTGATGCACCGGCTACAGGAAGAAGATGCGGTTGCAACTGAGCTGCTCCTGATTGCCAGCGAAGGGGCAACCAACACACTTCGACATGCCAACGCCTCGCATCTATGGATATCCCTCGTTCGTCAGGAGGAGCGGTTTGTTCTTAAAATCGAGGACGATGGTCAAGGCTTTCATCCAGGGCACACCAGCTCGGGAATGGGCCTAGGCAATATGCGTCAAAGAGCCCATTGGCTTTTGGAAGGGCGTATTGATATTCGCAGCGAGCCCGGCCAGGGAACCACCGTTGAAGTCTCCTTTAAGCCCACAGAAGGGTAATGATGAAAACCACCGTGTTGCTGGTTGATGACCATGCCATTGTCAGACAGGGTATCCGCAGTCTGCTCGACATTACCGGCGAGTTCGATGTGATAGGCGAGGCGGGAGATGGGCAGACAGCGATTGAGCTCGCTCAGGCGTCCAAGCCTGAGCTTGTCTTGCTGGATTTGATGATGCCAGGGTTGAGCGGTGTGGAAACCATCAAGCGACTGCTGGAGGTAAGTCCGGGTAGCCAGATAGCTGTCCTGAGTTCTACCGAAGAAGATGAGTTGGCCTTTGCTGCCATCGAGGCAGGCGCTCAGTCCTTTCTGGTCAAGACGATGCTGGGTGATGAGCTGATTGATATGATCCGCCGGATCGCGCGAGGTGAGGTCATTATTCATCCCTTTATCGCCTCGAAGCTTCTCAAGGTGGTCAGGGGAATTCGCGAGCCCAAGGTTGATCCCTTCAAGGAACTGACCGAGCGTGAACTTGATGTGCTTCGCGAGCTTGCTTCAGGGGGCAGTAACGTGCGCATTGCTACTGCACTGAATATTAGTGAGAAAACAGTGAAGTCCCATATTAGCAGCCTGCTCTCCAAACTCGACTTGGCTGATCGTACAGAAGCCGTTGCCTTCGCCTGGAAGCAAGGATTGATGGCGCATCATGGGTCCTGAAAGCGCAGTCTAGTAAAGGCCCAGCCCGGTATTCGGCCGGGCCTTTGTTTATCAGATACCACCCAACACTCTGTACAACTCGATGCGATTTTCCTCCGCGATTTGACGGGCATTGATCAGCGATTTCTGGGCGTTGTAGAGCGTACGTTGCGCATCAAGCGCATTCAGAAAGGTGTCAATGCCCCGTCTATAGCGTGCATCGGAGAGCTGATAGCTTTCGCTGGCAGCCTCCAGCAGGGCCGCCTGCGCAGAAAGCTGTTCCTCCAGGGTGCCGCGCCTGGCCAGCGCGTCAGCCACTTCACGAAAAGCGGTCTGGATGCTTTGCTCATAGTCAGCGACGTAATAGTCCCGCTGGGCCTTGCTGTAGTTCAGGTTGGCTGTGTTGGCGCCACCGGTAAAGATCGGGATGCTAACAGAGGGCATGAACGACCAGACCTTGTTGGCGCTTGAAAACAGCGATGACAGCCCGTTACTGCTCAAGCCTACGGAGGAGGTAAGGCTCAGCTGCGGAAAGAATGCTGCCCGAGCAGCCCCGATATTGGCATTGGCTGCCAACAGGTTGTGTTCGGCCTGAAGCACATCCGGGCGCCTGAGCAGGACATCGGAAGACAGTCCAGGCGAGACCTCTGCAAACAGGGGTTTATCTGCTTCCAAGGGTTGGGGTAGCACCGCATCGTCCAGGGTCTGTCCGACCAGCAGTTCCAGTGCATTGCGGTCCTGAGCGACAAGCGTCCGGTAGTTAGCAATATCCGCGCGTGCCTGTTCATAGATCGTCTGGGCCTGCCGCAAGTCTACGCGGGAGGCGATGCCTACCGAGAGTCTCCCCTGGATCAGGTTGACCGTGCGGCCGGCACTTTCCAGCGTTTCCTCCGAGATCCTCAGTTGCGCCCGGTCAGACGCGAGCGTCAGGTAGGCATTGGCTGTTTCGGCAGTCAAACTGATATAGGTGGCGCGGGAAGCCTCTTCTGTAGCCAGCAAACTCTGCTGCGCTGATTCGGACAGGCTCCGCACGCGTCCAAACAAATCCAGCTCGTAGGCGCTAAGCCCAACGCTTGCCGAAACACTTTTGCTATAGACGGTCTGTTTTTGGCCCAACGTTTCAACCTGAGTACGGGAGCGTGAAGCATTGGCGCTGGCGTTTAAATGGGGCCAGAGTTCGGAGCGCTGCAGACGATATTGCGCCCGAGCCGACTCGATATTGGCCGCCGCTTTGCGCAGGTCCCGGTTATTGGCTAGCGCAAGTGTTATAACGGATCGTAGATCGGCATCCAGCACAAGCGCTTCCCAGGTGGTTGGCACAAAGGCTTGCACAGAGGGCGTGTGGCCAGTTCCCTGCGGCCACGTCGAAGGAACCGGGGCGGCGGGGCGCTCATAAGTGGGAGCGAGAGTGCAGCCAAGCAGAGCCATCGGTATGAGCAGCGCTAAACATCTTAGGCGCATCACGGTGTCTCCTGCTAAGTGGATGGGGTCTTGCTCTTCTGGAAGCGGATAGCGAGGCCGCGGACGAGCACGAAAAACAGCGGTACGAAAAAGATCGCAAGCACCGTTGCAGTAAGCGTGCCGCCAATGATGCCGGTGCCGATGGAGATGCGGCTGTTGGCGCCTGCACCGGTAGCAACGGCCAGGGGCAGCACACCTGCCATGAAGGCCAGCGAGGTCATGACAATCGGGCGAAGTCTCAAGCGAGCACCCTCAAGCGCAGCATTCCAAATAGAAAGCCCGCGCTGCTCGGCCGCCTCGGCAAACTCGACGATCAGAATAGCGTTCTTGGAAGCCAGGCCAATGGTGGTAATGAGCGCAACCTGGAAAAACACATCGTTTTCCAGCCCTCGCAAGGTAGCCGCGAGAATGGTGCCGACAATACCCAGCGGAATGACCATGAGCACCGAGAAGGGAATCGACCAGCTGTTATACAGGGCCGCCAGACAGAGAAAGACAATCAGGATGGACAGGGCATAGAGGCGAATGGCCTGTCCACTGGATTCGCGCTCCTGGTAGGACAGGTCACTCCAGGCAAAGGTCGTACCCTGGGGCAACTGGCTGGCCAAACGCTCCATGGTGTCCATGGCTTCACCCGAGCTGACACCCGGAGCACCCTGACCCTGAATCGCGTATGAGGCAAGGCCGTTAAAGCGTTCAAGGTTGTCCGGGCCGCGCTCCCAATGCGTAGTGGCAAAGGCCGAGAAAGGTGTCATCGCGTTGGACTGACCACGCACATACCACTGGTACAAATCATCAGGCTGCGAGCGAAACGGGGCGTCACCCTGCATGTACACCCGCTTGACGCGACCCCGGTCGATAAAGTCATTGATATAGGTACTGCCCCAGGCGGCACTTAACGTCGAGTTGATATCACTCAACGCTAGCCCGCTGGAAACCGCCTTGGATTGATCAATGTCGATTTTGAGCTGTGGAGTTTCTTCCAGGCCGCTTGGGCGAACGGCTGCCAGGGACGGCTCTGCTGCGGCCAGCCCTAACAGCTGATTACGAAAGCCCAGGAGCTGAGCACGGTCCGTTGTGGCTGATGCCTGTAGCTGGAACGTGAAGCCAGCCGATTGGCCCAGGCCCTGGATCGCAGGTGGCGTCAGGGCGTAGATCTGCGCATCGCGGGAACGGTAAAAGGTGGCCATGGCGCGGTTGGAAATACTATCGGCCCGGTCTTTTTCATCGGTGCGCTCGCTCCAATCTTTAAGGGCAACAAACGCAAGGCCTGTGTTCTGGCCGCTTCCGCCAAAGCCAAATCCGACAATGGTAAAAATTGCTTTGGTGTTGTCCTTTTCGGTTTCCAGATAGTGGCGCTCAATGGTCTTGCCAACCTCCAGACTGCGCTTCTGGGAGGCGCCGACCGGCAAGGTAAACTGCACCATGTTCGAGCCCTGGTCTTCGGTAGGTAGAAAGCCGCTGGGTAAACGCAGATACAGCACAACCAGCACAGCACCCAGGCATCCATAAATGAGCATGAACCGTACCGGGCGTTTGAGTACGCCCGTTACCCCATGCTCATAGCGGTTGAGGTTCTTGTTGAAGGTGCGGTTGAACCAGCCAAAGAAACCAGACTGCGCCTGATGCTCGGCTGGCTTGAGTAATGTTGCGCACAGGGCGGGTGTGAGTGTCAGTGCAATAAACACCGACAGCACCATAGACGCTACGATAGTGATGGAAAACTGCCGATAGATAACCCCTGTCGACCCGCCAAAGAAAGCCATGGGTAGAAAAACGGCAGACAGCACCATGGCAATCCCGATCAACGCACTGTTGATCTCCGTCATTGACTCCATGGTGGCGTCAAGGGCAGACAGCTTGCGCTCCGTCATCAAGCGCTCAACGTTTTCCACCACCACAATAGTGTCGTCTACCAGAAGGCCAATGGACAGCACCACGCCAAACAGGGTGAGCGTATTGATGGAATATCCTGCAATCCATAGCACGCCGAATGTGCCCAACAGCACCACCGGAACGGAAATCGCCGGGATAAGGGTTGCGCGCCAGCTCTGCAGGAAAATGAACATCACCACGACGACAAGGGCAATGGCCTCGAAGAGTGTCTTGATGACCTCATGAACTGAAAGCTTGATAAATTCCGTGCTGTCGAGCGGGAATTCCAGGTGGTAGCCTTCAGGAAAGTTACTGGACAGCTCCTGTGCCAGCGCCTTTACGCCTTCGGCTGTAGAAAGTGCATTGCTTCCAGGTGCAAGCTTCACTGCAAGTCCTGCAGCAGCATGGCCGTTCAAGCGAGTGACAATGCCGTAACTCTCACTGCCCAGCTCCACCCGAGCCACATCGCCCAAATGCACATGCGCGCCTGACGAATCGCTCTTCAAGATGATGTCCCGGAACTGCTGGGGTGTACGCAGTCGCGATTGTGCGGTGACGGTGGCGTTGAGCTCCTGATCCGGTGGAGAAGGCAATCCGCCAATCTGCCCAGCAGAAACCTGAGTGTTCTGTGCCTGCACAGCGGCAGTGATGTCAGAGGGCATCAATCCATAGGTGGCCAGCTTCGAAGGATCAAGCCATATGCGCATGGCATATTCAGAGCCGAATATTTGCACATCGCCTACACCAGCAACCCGTGAGATAGGGTCCTGCAGGTTGCTGGCCATGTAGTCGGAAATATCCGTAGAGGATGAACGATCCGTGTCGTCGTACAGGGCCATGATGAGCAGGAAATCATTCTGCGCCTTGGTCACCGAGACGCCTTGCCGCTGCACCTCGGAGGGAAGACGCGTAAGTGCCTGCTGAACCTTGTTCTGGACCTGGATCTGGGCGTTATCGGGATCGATGCCCTGGTTGAAGGTCACCGTAATGCTGGTTCGTCCTGTGGAGCTGCTGCTGGAGGAAAATGACTGAAGGCCATCCAGCCCCTTGAGTTGCTGTTCAAGGATTTGCGTAACGCTGTTCTCCATGGTCTCGGCCGAGGCGCCGGAGTAGGAGGCACTGACTGAAATGGCTGGGGGAGCCACATCCGGGTATTGGGCGATAGGCAGAGTACGTATCGCCAAGAGGCCAAAAAGCATGATGACGATACTGATAACCCAGGCGAAGACCGGACGCTTGATAAAGAAATGTGCAAACATCGGTTACTGTCCCTGCTGCGTGGCGCGAGCCTCACCGGAACCTGCCGGTTTGAACTCAACCGCATGCACCGTCGCCCCTGCCTTGACCTTGCCGGTGCCTTCAACGATGAGGCGATCGCCTTCCGCCAATCCGCTTTGAATCAGCCAACTGCTACCAATAGCCTGGGTTGTAACCACTTCACGTGCTTCAACCGTGTTGTTGGCGTTTACAACCAGGGCCATGCCATTGCCTTTCGCATCTCGGGTAATGCCTCGTTGAGGCGCAAGGAGTCCCTGAGGCGCAACGGCCTCCTGCAAGAGGGCTCTCACATACATGCCGGGCAGAAGAAGCCCTTCAGCGTTAGGGAAAAGCGCGCGAAGCGTGACAGAGCCGGTCTCCTGATCCACGGCAACCTCTGCAAATTTCAACACTCCCGAATGTTGATAGAGCGAGCCGTCCTCCAAGCGAAGGCTGACATCAGTGCTGCCAGCGGCGACGCCATTGCCCAAGGCCTTCTTGAGCCTGAGCAGCGCGGCGCTGGATTGAGTGATGTCCACATAGATAGGGTCCAGCGTACGGATAACTGCCAACGCGGTCTCCTGATTGGCTGTTACCAGAGCACCCGGGGTGATGCTGCTCTTGCTGATCCGCCCAGCAATAGGCGCCGTAATCTGCGTGAAATTCAGGTCGATCTGTGCAGACTCAACCGCCGCCTTGCGCTCGGCAATGGTAGCCAGAGCTTGCTGATAGCTGGCCTTGGCATCGTCTGCTTCCTGCTGGGAGACGGCTTCGATCTTGATCAGATCGCTGTAACGTTCGGCTTTAAGCTTGGCGGCCTGCAACGTGGCCTGAGCATTCGCCAGCGAGGCCTTGGCCTGGTTTAGCGAGGCACGGTAGGGCGCCTGTTCGATTCGGTAAAGCACCTGCCCTGCCTTGACGAGTGTTCCCTCTTCAAAGGTGCGCTGTGTAATGATGCCTGACACCTGTGGACGAACCTCAGCCTCCATATGGGCCACGGTTCTGCCGTTAAGCTCGGCAACCAGGGGGACAGGTTGTGACTTCAGCGTTACCACTGCCACCTCAACCGGCGGTGCTGCAGGTGGCTGGGTAGGCGCTTCAGGTTTGCAGGCGGCTAGCCACAGCACAGCCAGATACAGAAAGGCTTTCGATTTCATGTGTAGACGCACACTTTTCCAAACTAAAAATGTGCGCCAAGGTAGCGGCTGGGAAGAGGGGAGACACCCGCCTTATGGATGATTTGACCTCCGCCTTAAGTCTACCCTCAGGCTTTTAAAAAACAGTTCACACCGCCAGTCGGCATGACTTACCTATAGGCGAGCGGCTGGTTGATACCCCTACTGGGGCTTTGAGCCAAGCTGGAAAAAGCCAAATAGTGGCTTTAGATGCTGCATGCTTATGACATGGAGCGTTGGCATAAGCATCTGTGTAAGCGAAGGGGTATGAACTGAATCTCGTTTCTTCTGCTTGAAAATTAAACCTACCTGTAATAGACGCGCTCCATGCGAATCGAGTAATGTCTGAGCTCGATTTGCTCCCGCAGCCGTGCCGCCCTGTGCATGACGTATAACTCGCTTATACCGTCACTGCTCCCTGGAAAGCCCCGCTCTAGAAAGGAAAATGGAAATGACAAGGAAGGTTAGGCGTCAGATGTGTTCAGTATGTTATGCGTCACGTGACGTCTAATAGTAGTTAGGGTTTGCCATGAAAATTGTGCACGATAACAGGGCTGACGAGATTCTAAGAATCGAACATCTGTTATACGGAGCTAACTATGCGGTTTGGTTAAATCTGTATGGCCCATTGGACACAGACTTAAGCATTGAGCAAGTCATACAGAAGCACATATCTAAAAGCGCTAAAATCGCAAATATTCAGACTTTAACGCCAAATAATGCAAGATCTGAAATCCTAGAGTCTTTATGTTACCTAGGCGACAGCAGTTCTGGCCCAATAAATCTGGCAGAAAAACAGCAAGAAGTAATAGAGCTTTCTAACGTGTTGTTTTCTCGCGCAGGCCTACATGAGGCAAGCATTGTCTGCTCCTTTTCTTTCACAGAGGGGCACCCTGCATATCCAGTTTACTGGGATTTCTCATTTGACATTCACTCACAAGGTAAGCGTTGGATTTTCCTAGGGAGCAGCAGTGATTAACGCCCTAACAACTGGTTCAAATCGTTCGCTACGCTCACTGGGACGGGCTAAAGCCCGTCCGATAACCAAGCGTTAGGGCTAGTCATGGAAGCTATAGTTGCGCAGGAGGATGGCTTAGTTCTGAGCATTACTTCTTGCCAAGAATCAGGAAATGAAATAATCAGCGTCAGGCTTGAAGGTACTAAATTTCATGCCGAAATCACGACTGGAAATGAGCCGTCTGCAGAAGAGTCAGGCCAGTTAGCACACTTTCTTGCTAATGCGGCGTCTGTAAAAACAGGTCAGTCACTCGAATGGCTCTCATCTTGCCAAGATCTGCGCTTTACAGTCAGCTCAGAGCCTGAATTCGAAAATCATATTTTCCTTCGAATTTATATCGGTTCAAATTCTAATGACGAGTGCGACTGGCAAATAAATGCCGCTCTTTTGCTAAGGCCTGAACAGCTATACCATTTCGCCCTTGCTGTTCCTTTACCTCAGCAATAAAGCCCTAACAAATGGTTCAAACTGTTCGCTTCGCTCACTGGGACGGGCTAAAGCCCGCCCCTTAACCAAACGTTAGCCCCTATTAATCTGCAAGTCTGTAGGTGAGAAATGGACAGCGAAGACACAGTTAAAGAGTTTGCTGGAGGGGATTCAATAACACTTAAAATGCAGCTCACACCAGAACAACACAGCATGATGAGGGAGTGGTCACTAAGCATTCCTACTTTATACCTGCTAGATATTTGCGTTGTAAGCGCGACAAAACTCCCAAGCACTTCCCTCGAGAGGAATCCTCGAAAAGCCAATGTCGTTAAATATCTTCGTGAATTAGATAGACCCAGCAACTGTTTTTCATACCTTTTTGCATTAATGGAGAAGGTCAGCGATTCGCGCGGCATTGATACAGACGAAGAATTAGAGAGAAAAATACTATCTGACCTTACCGCCATGAGAGATTTCTTCAAGAATGCTCGCGTATATGAATCCAATGAGTTTGTTTTGGAATTCCTCAGGGCGCTGAGAGGTAACCCCATTGAAGAAAAACGACATAATTACTTGGGTTTTTTAAGGGTTTTAAACGACCAATTTAAACTAGGCAACCCTGTATCATCTAAGCAACGATTAAATACAGCTAAAAACATCTTAGAACAAACAAATCGTTTCAATTTTAGTAGGCAACACCCAATTGCTGCTATTGGGCTTGCGTGCCTTTACGGAAACCCTGCTGCAAATAAGCTGATGAAATTCAAAGCTGATCCTCAGAATTTTGATGCCGAAAACGCTTTAGCAGACATTATGCTAATAACTAGGTTTGCAGGCATCAAGCTTGAGATTGAGCAACTAGGACGTAATGGAGCCGGTGCGTACCTCAGGTCAAACTTTATTACAGATGACAATGGCCTCATTGAAATAATTAAATGCTTCACCCCTAACGTAGTTAAGCATGTAGACAAACAGAATGGTCGAGAAATCCAAACAACAATGACAGTTAAGTTAAAAGAACTTCTTACGGATATACAAACTGAAGAATATGAAAATTTGCTTAATTTGTTAAACCAGAGCTAGGTGCTGACAAGTGGTTCAAGCTCTTCGCTTCGCTCACTGGACCGGCTAAAGCTGGCCCCTTAACCAAACGTTAGCCGCCAAAGACCTTAAGATCCACGGCCAGAGAGCAATCATGTTTGCGGAGTTAAAAACAAGGAACTGCATCTTTACGGCAACACAGCTGAGCTCAATGCAGTCGCTAGATCAATTCATAAAGGCAGGCACGGCGCGTCAGCATCCTTTGATCTTTGCAGCTCAACCTCCTTTTTTTCCACACTGCACACCAGGTGTCATGGCAAGCTCGCCACCATAGAAATTATAGAATCGGAGATTTACATAAATTACTCCGAGTCTATAAAAAACCACCTCTACACCTACTTCTCAATGCCATCTGACACACAACCGGGTGCTTTGTTTTCCCTCACTCACTCAAGCCGAGACGATCCATCATTGCTGGCAGACAGCTCGCTTGAATTAATCATCCATGTTATTTCTAGCAAGACATGAGAGCTCGGCTAACAAATGGTTCAAACCGTTCGCTGCGCTCACTGGGACGGGCTAAAGCCCGCCCCTTAACCAAACGTTAGGCTCAGGAAATAGAATGCCGTTAAATCACTCATCGCAGTATGCAGAACTAACTGACGAGCATTTCCAAGCTATCGGCAAGCTCACGGTTGAGTGGTCGAACATTGAATTTCTACTTGGGGAGCTACTTTCTCGTCTATTGGTTACACCGACTTTCTTAGCACGCACCTACACTGACCATATGTCCGGAGCGAAGCGTCAAGAGGCCATCAGAGAAGCTTGTGAAATACATAGATATCGATATAGGTACAAGCTGGTAAACGAAGATCAAATCAAACATATTCAAGAAATAAACAACCAGATTATACCACTTAGATCTACTAGAAATAAATTCGCTCATTTCTGCTGGTCACGAAGTAATGACGAGCAGATATTTGGCACAAATTTCTGTGGTGGCATTCCTGAGGGAAATAAGCATAGGAAAAGCTTTATCTCTTTCACCGTTACCGAGCTAGTTGAGTTTCATAAAAAAGCCTATGCAATTGTAGAGCTACTATCGGAAGCAATACAGGAACTTCCTGAAATGCAAGAGGAAGGTTTATCTAGCAAAGTCACCAAGCGTTAATTCGTCGGTGCAGCCTGTGCCTAACACATGGTTCAAGGCGCTCACTTCGCTCGCTCGGGACCGGCTAAAGCCGGCCCCCTTAACCAAACGTTAGAGGATGGCCATGAGCTCAACAGCAAACATCCATAAACACCTAATTCGCTGTGTCGGCGCCATGGAGAAACTATTTTCCGAAGGCTATCTCGAAGGCGCGATAACCCTCTGGTATGCGTACGTTGATCACATGGCATGGCTCTCAACATCGGCAGATGATGTAACCCCCAAAGACTTTAAAGACTGGGTTACAAGTTACATTCTGCCCGCGGGCAGGGTTAACTGTGATGCCGATGATTTATGGGCCGCTCGGAATGGCCTGCTACATATGGGAAACGCAGAGGCAAGAGATGTAAAAAGCGGAAAGGCTTGCAGCATTTACTATTATTCTGGCCAAGCAACACCAGACCCAACGGCAATTGGCACTGCGAAGTTAGTCAACGTTAAAGAGCTTATTTTCTCCTTCATGGAAGGATCGCTGGACTTCGTTGAAAGTTTAAGAAACGATCCGGCGCAACTAGCCGTTGCAAATGAAAAAGCCAAGAAAATGCTAAGGTACATTCCGCAGTGAATCCTCTAACTACTCGCTCAACCTCGCTTACTTCGTTCGCTGGACTCGCAAAGGCTACGCTTTTGCTCGCCGGTTAGCTCAAACGTTAGGCGCAAGGGCAAAATTGGTTATTCAGCACCGAGTCAGGAAACACAATCACCGCATCAGCGCGGTGCGCCTGAATCGAATGGTCGCCTGACTGTAGAGGCGGTTATTTGTGGCCAGCAAAGGAGTTGCTTTCAAAGAATGTGCACAGCACAAATAACTTTCCGGGCCAAATCCGACACACCGTGCGCTCCGTCGGTCAAGCGCAGTGCTGGCCTCACTTGCGGCGTACGGCTGGGCAATCTAACAATTGGCTCAAGTCGTTCGCTTCGCTCACTCGGGACGGGCTAAAGCCGGCCCCTTAACCAAACGTTATAGGTAAAACCATGGACAACTCCATTAACAAAAAAATCCTGTCCGTGTATTTTAAAACCCAAATACGCAACGGATTAAAAGACCTTCGAGCCTACACGGATAAAATTGAAAACTATCTAGAAAGTCAAAAATACAAGATAGAAGAAAGGCACGATAAAGAAATCTACAAAACAGACGAGGAAAAAGACGCAGGCACTTTTTTTCGCAACATATCCCTTCGGCTAGGATATGGAAGACACATTGAAATATTTACCAAATCAGCAATAGTGTCGATCTACACATACCTTGAGTTCTTTCTTGACGATTTTTGCAAAAAAATTAACGAATACGACAAGCGCCAAATCTCACCAAAAGAGATTTATGGCAGTGGAATTTTTAGAAGCAAGACTTATCTTTCAAAGGTTTTGCTTCTTAACCTAGACGAACTAAACAAAGAATGGGAAGAGCTCGTAAAATTGAGCGAAATCAGGAACTTCCTAGTGCACTCCAATGGAGTTGCAACAAACAAAGAAGCCAAATCAAAGATACAAAAGACAATCAAAGACATACCTGGCGTAAAACTAGAAAGAGACCACATAAAAATATCGAAATCCTACATCGATGAGATATTATCAACAATAGAGTTCTTCCTAGAAAATCTTGAATCTCGATACACTGCTGAGCAGAACCTATAACAAATGGTTCAAGCCGCTCGCTTCGCTCACTCGGGACCGGCCAAAGCCGGCCCCTTAACCAAACGTTAGGCTTCCCATGCAGCTACCAACCTCAATCCCAGAACGTGACCCACAGTCTCTTTGGTCATTGCAGAGCTATTTGCTTGAATTGGCTGAAAGCCATTTTGGAAAACGCGATCAATCCAAAAAGATCTATCAACCTACATTCAGTGTTGACGGCCCCTATATCTACAATACTCCATCACTAGACGGTGCATTTGTAAGCTTGGGAAATAACAGCAAGAGCTACTGGCCTACAACTTTATATGAGATGGCTCATGAAACAGTTCATCTGTTGAATCCAATTGTTGGATATACAAATTTTTTGGAAGAAGGTGCTGCTGTTGAGTTCTCTATATACGCTCAAGAAAAATTTCTCCTCGACACCATAAAAACTCCAGAAAACGACCTGTATTACGAAGCATTAGAGTTAGTTCGCGCCCTTCCCGGAGGCTGTTTCTCAGCAGCGCACAGTATTCGCCAAGAATATGGGAGCCTTGGCTCGGTAAGTTATGAGCAGCTGCTTACATTGTTTCCTAGCAGTGAAAAGGCAACACTACTCAGGCTAGCGGAAAAATGTATACCACGATAAAGCCTAACAACTGTATATGGACTCTCCCCACAAGCAGTGAGGATAGCTTTTTCGATCCTGTCGTCAGCGCGGTTGCATTCGTATATCCGGCCTTTACTGGGCACTGCCCTGGCCATTCTGTAGTTCGCGCATCAGGGGCCAAGCGTTCAAGCGATCACAAAGATCATCATTGTTATCGACCTTGCTCTGCTGCAGGACTCGCCTGTTCCGACAGTCTCGCTTCTCACCACAACCACTAGAAACTCACTTCATTGTTAATCCCGCCGTCAGGTGGGCTTTATGCTGTGCCAGTTACCGCTGAACTGCCGCTCATGGCACCACACCGCCCAGCAGATCCTTACCAACTTGTTGGCTAATGCCACGGCGGCCTTGTTATGGCCGATGCGTTCAGCGGTGTCCAAGGCCCAACGCTGCAGTTGAGTCAGCCGCTCAGGTGTTCGCGCCTTGCAGCGTTTAGCTGCCAATAGCGCGGCTCGCGCACCATGAATCAGCAAAGTACGAACGTAGACGTTGCCTTTGCAACTGATCCGTCCAAGCCTGCGACGTTCCCCACTGCTGTATTCGTTCGGCGTCATGCCTAGCCAGACGCTGAGGTGTCGGCCGCTGGCGAAACGTTCAGGTTTGCCAACGGCGGTCTTCAACGCACTGGCTGTCAGCAGGCCAATGCCACTGACTTCGTCGAGCTTATGGACTATTTCATCATCGGCATGCCAGCGTGCCAGTTGCTCCTCGCACTCGCGCATGACTGTTCATAGAGGCCAGCACCACTTGCAGCGCTCCGCGCAAGGCACATACTTCGGCCCGCTCGATCAGCTCGCACGCCTGGCGCAGAAAAGGCTTGATGCTGTTCGGTGCGTCAACCCCTGCCTCACGCAGGATACCGCGCAACAGGTTGATGCGTTGAACACGGGATTTCTTCCAACCCTCGCGCAGCTTGTGGAGTTGCTGCACCTGCTGTTGCTGCATACTCTTGACCGGAACCGGGCGGATTTCCTGGCAGCGCGCTGCTTCCAGAATGGCGTCACAGTCGTTGCGGTCTGTCTTGTTGCGTCGCCGATACGGGCGCACGTAACGAGGGTGTAAGAGCACGACACGATGTCCTTTCTCTTGCATCAACCGACCCCAATGGTGAGCGGTGCCACAGGCTTCCATCACCCACTCGACAGGCTCGAGCTGCTCCTGTACATATTGCGCAAATGTCCTGGAGTCGAGCCGCTTGCGCCGATCCACCCGACCGACCTGAACACTCTCGGCAACCTGGTAAACGGACTTGGCCAAATCAACCGCTATGCGTTTCATTGCACCTCTCCCAGCGAACAGTCACCACTGTGTTATAGAAGAAATGTGGTGCAGGGAGAGTCCATTACAGCCTTCAAGCCGCTCGCTTCGCTCACTGGGACGGGCTAAAGCCCGCCCTTTAACCAAACGTTATAAGAGTACCTTTACCTGATGGATGTTCGTGGGCTCGACAAGCGCTTTCTTGAGAAGCAAGAGCAGCAACTGACTGAGCGTATTCGGCAACTGCAGCCAGACGCTTTGGATCGCTTTGAGGACATTACGGGAAACCGATCGATACATTCGTTTCACGCGATGCTCGGTTCCAACAATAACGTTTATGTCGACAGTGTCCGAACCGCATTTCTTGATCCAAAAGATTTTATCTCACAGTGGCTTCAAGGGCTTACGGAGCGCGTACAGAGCCAAGCCAGTCAAGGTCGTCTAAAACCAAACTACTATGGACGCGTTGGCCGTGAATATTTTCTGATGTGCGCGTTAAAGGACGATCTTCTCACTGAGTACGTGTTCCTGTTCCTAACCAGAAACTTCTATCGCAATTTCAAAGAACGTGTACGCAACAAGCCCGACGAGAATTTATGGTCAGTTTGGTTTGGATCTGGAAACCTAGTGTGGGGATTGCTCATCTCTCCCGAGATGAGAAGCGATGAATGGGTAAATGATAAATCTGAAATGCGCCGGGTCGACTTTAACTATTGGACAGTGCGGCATGTAATGCATTCAGGTCTAATAGACCTTGAATCAGATGAGCCAGTGGCATTCGATTCTCCGAAGCAGTTCTCGCAATTCTATCGGAGTATCTTGAAACGGGTCTCCAATTCTCAATATGAGAAAGGGATAGCGGATCGCTATCTTTCCTATTTGAGTAAATCCTCAAACCCATATGAAGAACCCTTTCTTATTCCTGAGTTGCGATTAGCCGGTAAAGATAAAAATCACGAGTATCGACTTGATTATGCGGTACTAAATCCTTATACGATGAGTAAAACAGGCTTTGAATTAAGCCCGGCATCTACGCATATGAAAGTGGATAGGATTCGTGATGTCACTAAAGTAGAAATGAATAAAGCACTACGTGATGATTGGGCTAAGGAGATGAGCAAGCGTAATGATTATTTTTCTAAATTTAGGATAAATACTATTACGTTTACAGACAGAGACTTGTCGAATCTTGATGGTTGTTTTTCAGTGATAGAGCAATACCTCTCTGAAAGGGGGCGCAAGTTCCCAAGAGTGGAGAAGTCATTGCAAGAAGCGCGATCAGTATTCGCAGAAATCATGCTATAACAATTGGCTGTTGCGGACGCACCTACGCTACGCTTCGGCACGCCGCAAAGCCACAACGTTAGGTTGAAACCATGATTATTGAGTGCCCATATTGCGAATCAAAGGTCGATGGAATCGTTAAGGGTGAGCACGAGTCATACGACCCTAATGAAGATCCTTTTCCATTTAAGGCAGTTCTCCTCCAATGCCCAATTTGCAACAACTCTCTACTCGGCGGGGCAGAACTTATTCAAACCGGCTGGGATAAACACGAGTGGTCTGACGCATTCAGACTGTGGCCTAAACAAGACAGCCATATTGACTGGAGCATTCCTGATATCGCACGAAACTCCCTAACTGAAGCAAGACTTTGCTATAAAGCCAGAGCCTATAGTGCTTCAGTAGTAATGAGTGGGCGCACCTTAGAGGCCGTTTGTAAATATCAAAACACGACAAGCAGAACGCTCGCAAAAGGTTTGGAAGAACTAAAATCAAAGGGCGTAATTGACGAGAGGCTCTATCGATGGAGCGATGAGCTTAGGAAGCATAGAAATATTGGCGCACATGCTTCAGAAGAAAAAATATCAAAAGAAGATGCTAAAGATTTACTAGATTTTGCTGAAGCTATTTGCGAGTACGTTTTCGTACTAAGTGAGAAATTCAATCAGTTTATGGCCAGAAAGCCAGCAAAAACCTAACAGTTGGTTAAAACCGTTCGCTTCGTTCACTGGGACGGGCTAAAGCCCGCCCCTTAACAAATGTTAGGTGCACTTAGGAGATTTTGAGTGATTGAGAGAGCAACCATTCACTTCATGTGCGGAAAAATGGGCGCTGGTAAGTCTACTTTCGCCAAATTGCTCGCAGAGTCCTCAGGTGCGGTTCTCCTATCAGAAGACGATCTGCTGCGTGGCCTCTATCCCGGCGAGGTCACCGATCTAGGCAGCTACATGACGCTGTCCGGCCGCATCAAGAACACTTTGACTGGCCATATCCATGCGCTGCTACGTCAGGGTATATCTGTTGTCTTGGACTTTCCCGGTAATACTGTGAATCAGCGGGCCTGGTTCCGGGAACTCATTGAAAGCTCAGGTGCGCACCATCAACTGCACTACCTTGATGTATCGAACGACACATGCAGACGGCAGCTTAGGGAACGCCGGTCCATTAATGGCGGTGACCCGCTGCAAGATGACGCCACGTTTGATGCCCTATTGGCCTACTTTGCGCCGCCAACACCGGAGGAGCAGTTCAATGTGGTTCGGCTTGGGGCGGGTTAAAACCCGCTTCTTAACCTAGCGTCAAATGCAGGTTACATGGACCCAACAGATCTCGATGACAAAATCGCAAAAGGCAAAATTGCTCTTTGGCTATCCCAGAACAAGTCGCGTTTATCGTCAATGTATGGAAAAAATTCCAAGCGATGCGTTGCCAGAAGTAAATGAAAGCTCAAACGCCATTGCCTTTCGATCAAGAGCTGTTTTATATAAAGTAGGTGTTGTGTATGAGTCGTTTTTTCCTAACGACATGGTGTTTATCACCAACTAATTACTGTAGCAGATTCGCCAAAGCGGGCCGCTGAACTCATAGGTTAGCCAAGCAAATGAACCGCCCTGCCGACGCAGAAGTCATCCTTCGCCTGATCCCTACTGATGTAGGAGGAAAGACATGGTCGATCAGCTCTGGGTATTTGCCTAACTTTGCCATTCGCGATGACTACCTTACATCGGTGAGAATAGAGCTGCTTGATATTGCTGAACTGGCGCCTGGCGGCGAATGTCGAGCAAACGTGTGGTTTATTACCCCCGAGGTCTATCCGAACACGCTGTGGCGGAACCGCGAGATTGTTGTTTCTGAAGCGTCCCATGTCGTCGGAAAGGCTATCGTCCTTACCGTTTTCAACCCTATTCTGGAGCGTCATAATGGCTAACCTTGCAGTCAAGTGGACTGCGCGTTCCGGCTGCCAGTTACTTTAAATGTCAGACTTAGAAGAAAAACAAACATGACTGAAGAAGAGTCGCTTCTCGCTGCTATCAACGAAAACGTGGAGTTGCACTCGTATGATTCCTCTTGGCCTAAGGTGTTTGAAGCTGAGCGAGAACGTCTCATGTCTCTGTTCCAAGATGTCTTTATAGACATTCAGCACATCGGAAGCACCGCAATTCCTGGTCTTACTTCCAAACCAATCATCGATATTATTGCCGGCGTTGAGTCCATATCAATTGCCGAACGACTTGCGTTGCCATTGTGTGAATCGGGCTATAACACTTCTGCTGAGTTCAACGAGTCATTGTCAGATCGAAAGTGGTTCATGCGTTGGGCAAACGGGCATCGAACGCATCATCTTCATCTTGTTGTCCATGGCAGTAAAATCTGGCATGAACGACTAAAATTCAGAGATAAGCTACGGTCTAATTCCGAGTACGCAGCAAGATATGCAGAGCTAAAGACCAAGCTCGCCATCATGCACTCCACAGATCGGGAGGCTTACACTAATGCAAAAGAGGAGTTCGTGGTTTCCATTTTGCGCGAGGCCTAACGAGTGGTTTAGATGGTTTGCTTCGTTCGCTGAGACTGATTAAAGCGCGACCCTCAACCAAACGTTAAGCGCCGCAAGGACGAATATGAAATACGACGACGCAAAGTGGCACTACGGTGGAGATTTTCCCGCGGATCAGCCCCAAGAGAATGGTGGAACACACATTGCACTCTTTCTCAAGTGGTGCTTTATCAAAGGATGGGCAGGCGAACTGCACACAGAAGGGAAACCAAAAGCGGTTCAAGCCGTAATCAACGGCGATTTATCTGCTACCGAGTTCTTCTTCAAATACTGTGATGGCAAGTTCATTGATAAAGATCTAAGTGACGAGGGTAGCTCATTTGCCAACAAGTACTACGGAGACGAAGGCTTGTACTTGGAAGACTATGCAAAAACCTTCGGGGAACTGATGTACGTGGCACCTGAGTCCGCACACGACTTTCAGGAGTTCTCAGCCATGCTAGACGCCAGGTATGAGAGCGGCGTCCTGACAAAAGCAAAGAAGAAGTCATGAAGCGCCAAATCCAGTACGTGTTACTTAGCCTCTCAATCGAGTGGATGTGTCCTGACAAGCCGAGCCATGTCGCTCATGCCGAACGCTAGCCCGCATGGCCATTGTCGTAGTTAGCCCATATTCTCCTGAGTGGCCAAAAGCATTCTGCGCGATCCGCGAAGAGCTGCTGCACGTGCTGTCACCATGCACTATGGAGATTGAGCATATTGGCAGTACCTCCGTGCCGGGCCTGGCCGCGAAGCCCGTCTTGGACATTTTGGTGGGCGCCCGGAGTCTTACGGCCATCGAGTCGAAAGTTCCTGATCTGGTAAGCGCCGGCTACGAGTATGTCGCAAGATATGAGCGGGAGCTGCCAAACAAGCGATATTTTGTTAAGTCCACTGGCCCGCTGCGCGTGCACGTCCACGCGGTAGAAATGGGCTCCGCCTTCTGGATGGAGCATCTGGCGTTCCGGAACCTGCTTCGTTCCGACAGCGCGCTTCGCTCGTCCTATCAGGAGCTTAAGCTTAGTCTGGCGGCCCAATATCCATCGGATAAGAGCGCCTATCAGGCGGCAAAGGGGCCTTTCATCCAGTCGGCACTGGCGGCTGCTGAAGTGCGATGATATGGGCTAAAATTCATCCAAGCCGACGCCGCTTCGTGGCGCGGCTTAACTCAGGTGTTAGGTACTTCAATGGAACTGGATCTGATGGTTTCGCCACTTTTGGGGAAATAGAGTCAGTTTCATGCTGTAAGGATCGCTATATCCTCGAAGGAGATTTTGGTGCAATTACAGTATTTGCAGATACAACCTTCATCCAACCAGCCCCTGTCTGATTAGGTAAGGGGGCCTGCTAAAACCTGCCATTTATGTCTGCATAAGGCAGCGTAATGTTGCATAAGAAGCAAAAGCAAGCCATTTGAGCTGCCGCATCACATGATCCTGCGTATAGCGAGCCAGATAGGCGTTAGCCTTAAATTAAATTCAACAGCCAGCTGCGCTCGGAATACGTGGAAGTCGTTCGGGCAGAGGCAGGAGAGCCATACTAAGTGAATGTATTAGTAACCCTTATTGTTCATCATTAAAGATTGCTTCGATAGGCAAGGCAAAAATCCGTGCTATCTGAAAGGCCAGTGGCAGGCTAGGGTCGTAGCGGCCGTTTTCGATGGCGTTGATGGTTTGTCGGGAAACGTCGAGTTGCGAGGCGAGATCGGCCTGGGACCAGTTACGTTCAGCGCGCAGCTCCTTGAGTCTGTTTTTCATCGGTAACGTAGCGTCGCTATTCTCAGCCCTATCATCCACATGAGTCCCATGATTGGCCACACCATGTGCCAGCTGATATGGGGAAAACCTACGTTTTCAAGAAACCCATAACTGAAGGTCAGCAGGGCGGAAGCCGCAAAGGCAAAGCCGAGCGCTTCAAGTTGGATGCGCAGGTGCATCTCATCAAGGCGGCGAAGCTGCCGGACGATCGCCCAACACATCAACCCGGCCGGGGCGATGGGCAATAACGAAACCACTGTCTGTACTGCCAGACTAGCGCCTTCAAGATGCCGCAGCAGGATCAGGGATGCGACCAGAACGGTACTATAAAGAAGAAGTGCAGCGCCTAACTCATAGTGATACCGGGACATGTAATGCTCCTGGATGTAAAGTCTCCTTTCCATCATTGACCATCTTATGAGATATGTAAAGCGAGCTTTACATAAATAACCGGATTTTGATTGGCCCAGCTACAAGGACCTTGTGGGAAGATACATTAAGAGGGCGAAGAGCTTGATCGCATTGACATTCAAGGCAGAAAAATAAGGGTTAAGGGCGAGCTGTTGTCCAGTAGCGTAAGGCGGTAGCACGTAGAGCTGAAGCAAAACGGCCAGACAAATGTCTAGCCGTTTGGCTGCATTACTTGAATATTATTTTGGTAAAGGCCTAGGCCTCAGAGCGTTTCGGATGCCTTGATATGGGCAATCGGGCCTAGCAGGCTAGGATCGAATTCAGCCAGTGCTTGTGCGTTCTCCACCTTTTGCGGCCAGTCGGCGTTGGCCAGCGCACCGCGTCCAATGGCAATCAGATCGGCACCGTCTTCCAGCGCCTGTGCTGCCCGCTCCGGGTCATGCAATTTGCCGTTGGCAATGACTGTAACAGTGGGAGCATAGCGGCGTGCCAGTGCTACAAGGCTGGGCCCTTCGCCAAAGGCAGGCTGCCATGCTTCGTGCTCGGTCACGTGGATGAAGTCGATACCCGCTTCGGCCAGCGTACCAAATACAATTTCTGCTCCGGCTTCGCCTTCTTTCCATTTGTGCTCGAAGTCGTTCACCTTGCCTTGGGATATGCGGATTCCCACGGGCACGTTAGCCCCGACTGCGGAGCGAACCGCTTTATACACTTCAAGGCTCAATGAAAGGCGTTGGCGAATATCACCACCCCAGCGGTCATCACGCGTGTTGGTGTAGTCGGTAAAGAACTGATCAAGCAGGTAGCCATTAGCGCCATGGAGCTCTATGCCATCGAATCCCGCAACCTCCACCGCCCGCTTGGCTGCCTGGGCAAAGCTACTGATGACATCAGCGATGTCTGCTTCGGTCATTGCTTTTGGCAGGGGATAAGGGCCTTGACCACGGTAGAACGTCATCTGCTCGCCTTTGGGTTGGAGGGCAGAGGGGGCGAGGGTGTCGTTGCGGAACCGATTGCCCTGAGTCAGTGCGCCGGCATGCATGAGTTGGGCAAAGACCTTGCTGCCTTGGACATGCAAGGTATTCACAAGAGGTTTCCAGGCCTGGGCTTGCTCGTTATCGCTCATCCCAGGCTGATACGCATAACCCTGAGCGTAAGCCTGATCGGTATACAGGCCTTCCGTGATGATCAACCCAAACCCACCACGTGCAAAGCGCTCGTAGTAACGATTCATGGTGTCGTTCGGGGTCCCGTCCTCATTGGCACTGACACGTGTCATGGGCGCTACGGCGAGGCGGTTGTTTAACGATACGCCGTTTATATCGAAATGAGTGAAAAGTGTCTTGACCATGGGATGATGTCTCCAAAGGCTTTAATGCAAAGAGAAGTCTGCCAAGCCTTTATCGATAGGCTTGAAGAGAGATCGTGTGGCTACGATAGCGAGATCTTGAGTGCTTCTGTAGTCTGCACAGGTGAGTAACCGGTATAACGGCAGGCGTTAAAATCCATGGATATGAAAGATGTTGGCGTCCTGGCAGCTATTGCAGCGGCGGGGAGTTTGTCAGGTGCGGCCCGCCGCCTCGGTATGACACCTATGTCTGTTTCACGTCGGCTGGCAGCATTGGAGCGTGAATTACGGGTTCGGCTGATTCACCGCACGACCCGCTCCGTATCGCTGACGCCTGAAGGCGAGGCGTTTTTACCGTATGCCCAGACCATGCTGGAGGCTGAGGAAGCTGCACGTGCTACGCTTTCTCCAGAGGCCTCTGGTGCTCGCGGTGTGCTGAAGATCACCGCGCCAGCGGTTTTTGGCCGCACGGTGATTGCGCCTCTATTACCCCAGCTCTTGGCAGAGCATCCTGCCTTGAAGGTGGATTTGAATCTGAGTGATAACATTGTCGATATCGTGGGGAGCGGTATCGATGTAGCCATTCGCATTGCACCTTTGCGAGACTCGAACCTGATCGCACGTCAGCTGGCAGTCAATCCACGTGTGTTATGTGCCTCCCCACAATACCTGCGGCTCAACGGCACGCCTGTTAACTCAAGTGAATTGTCCCGTCACGCCTGTCTCCTGTTGAACGGCCTTCAGCACTGGCCTTTCATGGCAGGGCAGCAGGTGCGCTCGATTCGGGTGGAGGGGCGGCTTTCCAGCAGCAGCCTTGAAGGTATTCGTACTGCCTGCCTTCAGGGGTTGGGTCTGGCGCAGCTGACCTATTGGGATGTGCATGAAGCGCTGGCAGCCGGTTCGTTGGTAGAGGTCAGCCTGGATGATGTACAGCCGCAGGCGCTGTCTATCTGGGCGCTACTACCGACTCGGCGTTATATCCCACTGAGGGTAAAGGTTTTCCTGGAACTGCTTGGAAATCGTCTGAACAGGTCTTGAAGGGTAGAGCATGGTATGGGTTCAATGATGTGGTAAGAAGAATACACATTAAATAAAGGCCTTTTGATATACCGTTCGTCGGAGTCAAGATTGCGAGATACCGTTTGTCTTATTACTGTTTATTTATACAGTAATAGCAAAGGAGGTCTCACCCATGTTCATGATTGCCCTTTTACGACGACTCAGCCCTGAAAAACAGATCGACCCTGTCTGTTGGATGGCGCAGGAAGATTATCTTTATCTGGCGCACAGGCTTTCCGAGAGCACATTCCAACCAGCGGCTTGCAAGGATGCTGAAAACGTTGTCGTGCTCAAGGTAGGGCCACATGGACAAGCTCAGTGAAGCGATCGACTCGCTTGATCTGCAAGTCATTCTGTTCCGGCCACAATCATTACTGCTTCGCTATGATCACTTACTCAACGAGACGTTGGATAGGTTACGTGGCGTTTTAGCAAAAGCCCAGCAGGCCAATCACCTTCAATATAAGCCGTCTAACAAACCAGTCCTCGTTGATACTTACAACGGTCTGGTAAAGGCCCATCGGCACATCTCCCGCTTTAAGGCATTTAATTCGGCTCGGCATGCGCGCCTGGCTTTGCTCAGGCTACTGCTCAAGCCGCTGGCCGGAGACAATCTCCAGCTGACCCATGCCCTGCGCAAAGCGGGAGGCATGCCATGAGTAATGTTGTAGCGCTCGAAGGCCTGCTTGATAGTCGTCGGGTCTGGAAGGGCCACGGCGTTCAGGTCAGAACAGGCATTCAGCCAACCGGATATGCGGAGCTGGATGAGCGATTGCCTTTTGGCGGCTGGCCTGAGGCTGCCTTGACTGAGATCCTGTTGCCCTATACTGGAATAGGGGATATCAAGCTGCTTTGGCCTACGCTTGCCCGGCTGACGCAAAGCGGTGAGCGAGTCACCTTGATTGCGCCCCCTTACGTGCCTTATCCCCAGGCCTGGATCGCCGCTGGGGTCGATATGGACTTGGTGGGTATCGTCGAAGCCAAAGGACGAGAAACCTTATGGGCTGCAGAGCAATGCCTTCGCTCGGGCAGTTGTGGTGCGGTATTGTGTTGGCCGGAACGTGCGGATGACAAGGCGCTACGCAGGCTACAAGTGGCGGCCGAGACCGGGCAGACATTGGCGTTTGTCTACCGTAGCCTTGAAGAGGCTGCCAATCCATCACCTGCTGCCCTACGGCTAGTGATAGAGCCCAGCCCGTTACAGCTGCGCATCCTCAAGTGCCGTGGCGGTCAACCGAAAGCACTGCCTCTTCCTGCGGCTGCCTGGCGCTAAGGGGACTGCTATGAAATGGGCGTGTATCCTGCTGCCACAGCTGGCGCTGGACGGTGTACTGCGTCACCGTCCCGAATGTACCGAACCCCTGGTCTTGCTCGGAGGTACGCCACAACGGCGCGTCCTGCGTGCAGTCAATGCCCATGCCAGGGCGTTGGGGCTGGCGCCAGGGTTGACTCTCGCTGCTGCACAAACCTTATGCCCAGGCTTTGCAACAGCCGAATACGATCTGGACGATATCGAGCGCAACCAGAATCTTTTGGCTGCCTGGGCATATGGCTTCAGTGCCCAGGTGAGTCTGCGTTATCCACGAGCGCTTCTGCTTGAAGTTGAATCGAGCATGCCGTTGTTTGGCCCCTGGCCTGCGTTCTCCAGGCGCCTACGTGACGAGTTGGCGGCGCTCGGCTTCAGCCATCGTATTACCCTGGCGCCCAATCCTGTATCCGCGCGCATCATGGCCAATGTCTCGGATGACCTGGTTATCGCGAACGATACGGAGTTGCGGCAAAGGCTCGGCCCCTTGCCACTGGACCGGGCTGGCCTGGGCAACGCCCTGGTGCAATCGCTTGGCCGTATGGGGTTCAGACGACTCAGGCAGGTAATGGATCTGCCCAGAGCCGAAATAGCCAGGCGCTTTCCCGCCGGTTTGCTGAACCAACTCGATCTGTTACTGGGTAGAAGGCCATTGGCGCTGGGCTTCTACCGGCCGCCTGATACCTTTGATACGCGGGTAGAGTTTAACTTTGAAGTGGAGTCGAACCAACAACTCCTGTTTCCGTTACGTCGCCTGACGTTGGATCTGGCCATGTACCTGGCCGGGAGGGACAGTGGTGTGCAGCGCTTCATGCTGTATCTGGAGCACCGTGCGCAACCGGATAGCCTGATCACGGTAGGACTCCTGACACCCGAACGGGATGCGGGCCTGTTGTTTGAATATGCCCGTGGGCGGCTGGAAATCCATCAGGTTACGGCGCCCATTCTGGCGTTGCGGCTGGTCGCGGAGCAACTTCCAGCCTTTGTACCGGAGCACCGTAGTTTGTTTGAACCGCGACCGCAGCAGACGCTGTCATGGGAGCAGTTACGCGAACGCCTCAGAACACGCCTCAGAACACGCCTTGGTGATTCGGCCGTCTATGCGGTTGGCGGCCAGGGGGATCATCGGCCGGAGGCATCCTGGCGGCAGGATGCCAAATCATGTGATCTACAGATGCTTGCGCAAGGGAAGCGCCCGGCGTGGCTGTTACGTGAGCCTATTCCACTGGGCGAGGCGGCACCCCATATTCTGGCCGGCCCCGAGCGGATCGAGTCTGGCTGGTGGGACGGCAGCGATATACGCCGGGACTACTATCTGGTGGAGCTTCCCAATGGCCGCCTGGCCTGGGCTTATCAGGCAATCGCACAGCGGCCGGGTTGGTGGTTGCATGGGTGGTTTGCATGAGCACTGGTTATGCGGAGCTGCACTGTTTATCCCATTTCAGTTTTCAGCGAGGCGCCTCCAGTGCCGATGAATTGTTTGAACGGGCCAAACGCCTGGGATATGAGGCACTGGCCATCACGGATGAGTGCACGCTTGCCGGTATCGTACGCGCCTGGCAAGCTGCGCAAGCACATGGCCTACCTCTGGTTGTGGGCGCTGAATTCTGTATCAGTGAAGGTCCCAAGGTTGTGCTGCTGGTGGAAGATCTGGGCGGCTACCACCATCTGTGCCGACTGATTACCCGAGCGAGGCGCCGTGCGGAAAAGGGCCGTTATCGTCTGCTCAAGGAGGACCTTACCGATCACTGCTCGGGACTTCTGGCGATCTGGCTGCCTGACACGGACGACAATGCGCAGGGTAGCTGGTTGAGCGAGTGCTTTCCCGGGCGCCTATGGGTAGGTGTCGAGCGGCATTATGGTCCGGATGATGCCGAAAGATGGGTAAGGCTTCAGGCGTTAGGCGCCGCCCTGGATTTGCCTCTGGTCGCCTGTGGCGATGTGCATATGCACGCACGAGGGCGACGCGCCTTGCAGGACACCATGACCGCCATCCGGCATCATGTAACGGTTGCCGAAGCTGGGCAGCGGTTGTTCCCCAATGGCGAACGTCACCTGCGTACCCTGGAGACACTGTTTGAGTGCTATCCGGCAGCGTTGCTGGCCGAGTCGGTGAAGATTGCCCGGCGCTGTCGGTTCAGGCTTGCCGAACTACAGTATCACTATCCTTCGGAGGTGGTGCCTCAGGGGCATACGCCCACTAGCTGGCTACGCAGGTTGGTAGAGCAGGGCAGTATCTGGCGGTGGCCGGAAGGTGTGCCGGACACTGTTACGAAACAGCTGGATCGTGAGCTTGAGCTGATCTGCCAGAAGCGGTACGAGAGTTATTTCCTGACCGTGCATGACATCGTCCGCTTTGCACGAGAGCAAGGCATTCTCTGTCAGGGTCGGGGCTCAGCAGCCAACTCGGCGGTATGCTTTGCCCTGGGGATTACCGAGCTTGACCCGACGCGAATCAATTTACTGTTCGAGCGGTTCATTTCCCATGAGCGAAACGAGCCGCCAGACATCGACGTGGACTTCGAGCACGAGCGCCGTGAAGAGGTCATCCAGTATGTCTTTCAACGTTACGGGCGCACACGTGCAGCCCTGACGGCGGTGGTCAATACCTACCACGCGACTGGCGCCGTGCGTGACGTGGCCAAGGCGCTGGGCTTACCGGCGGATCAGATCAATGCCCTGGCTGAATGCTGCGGTCGCTGGAGCGATCGTATACCGCCTCCGGATCGCCTGCAGGAGGCCGGATTCGACCCGGAGAGTCTGTTGCTCAAGCGGGTGCTCTTCCTGGCTGGTGAGTTGATTGGGTTTCCACGGCATCTCTCGCAGCACCCAGGTGGATTCGTCATTTCGGAGCAATCACTGGAGACGCTTGTACCCGTAGAAAATGCAGCCATGGCCGAGCGTACCGTTATTCAGTGGGACAAGGACGATCTGGACGCCATGGGGCTGCTAAAAGTAGATATCTTGGCGCTGGGCATGCTTAGCGCGCTACGCCGCTGCTTCGATCTGATTCGGCACTACAAAGGACGTGAACTTACCCTAGCCACCATTCCTCAGGAAGACCGAAAGACCTACGCCATGATCAGTCGTGCAGACACCCTAGGCACTTTTCAGATCGAGTCACGGGCCCAGATGGCCATGCTGCCACGGCTCAAGCCACAAACGTTTTATGATCTGGTCATCGAGGTGGCAATCGTTCGTCCCGGGCCTATCCAGGGTGATATGGTTCATCCCTATCTGCGCCGCCGTAACGGCGAGGAGCCTATCGCTTATCCCTCCCGCCTGAAGCGTGTATTCGAGCGTACCTTGGGGGTTCCGCTGTTTCAGGAGCAGGTCATGGAGCTGGCAATTGTGGCTGCAGACTACACGCCTGGCGAGGCCGATCAATTGCGTCGCTCCATGGCCGCCTGGAAGCGCCACGGCGGCCTTGAGCCGCATAGGCAAAGACTGACCGAACGCATGCTTGCCAATGGCTATACGTGGGAATTTGCTGAGCGCATCTTTTTGCAGATTCAGGGCTTTGGCAGTTATGGGTTTCCTGAATCCCATGCAGCCAGCTTTGCGTTACTGACTTATGCCAGTTGCTGGTTGAAATGCCATGAGCCGGCTGCTTTTGCCTGTGCCCTGATCAATAGCTGGCCCATGGGGTTTTATAGCCCTGATCAGGTGTTGCAGGATGCCCGGCGACACGGTATTGAAACGCGTTCAATCGACGTCTGTCATAGCCATTGGGACTGTAGTCTGGAGCAGACAGACACCGACCAGCCTGCAATCCGATTAGGCTTGCGAATGATTCGAGGGCTTTCGGAATCAGCCGGACGCGCTATTGAAAAAGCCTGTGCGGTACAGCCGTTTTTGAGTGTGGCCGATCTCTGTCTGCGAGCAGGGCTCGATGCCAGAGCGCGTGAATGTCTGGCAGACGCTGGCGCGCTCAAAAGCCTGGCGGGGCATCGCTATCAGGCCCGCTGGAATATGGCAGCTATCGAGCCGCAGTTGCCTCTCTTCACAGAGGGCGCAGTGGTGAGCGAGGAACATGTCAAATTACCAGAGCCTACTGTGGCAGACGATCTGTATACCGACTACGCCGCTACAGGTACTACGCTGGGGCCACATCCATTAGCACTGCTCAGGGCTGAGCTCAGGACTCGCCGGCTGCTTGATTCGCGCGAACTTGCCGAGCGATATCATGGGCAGCTCTCGCGCATTGCCGGCCTCGTTGTGGGTCGGCAGCGCCCTGGTACTGCCAGTGGCGTCACCTTTGTAACGCTTGAAGATGAGTATGGAATGGTCAATGTGGTCGTATGGCGTGACCTTGCCGAGCGGCAACGACGCGAACTGCTGCAGTCGAGGCTGCTGCGTATTGATGGTACGGTTGAACGAAAGGAAGGAGTGCTTCATCTCATCGCGGGTCGTCTTACAGACCTGAGCGAGCTGCTTGACGGACTGGATACCCGGAGCCGGGATTTCAAATAGTGAGGTTAACTGCGGGTAAGGTGCGGTTGGGTCTGAGCCTATCGTCGCGCTTGCCTAGCTGACCTTGAGCACTGTCGTATTTTTTATACGAGAGCCGTCCGCCTAGTTGCAAACCTGGTCTGGCACAACCTTTTTAACCCAATGAGTAAGTGCGAATGCTGATACACGTAAGGGCGTGCCAGAAGCCAATCAAGCAAGGCGTTATAATAGCTATGTTGATATCACTATGATCTCATAAAGGCGCAATGAAACTTAAATTTAATGCTATTGAAATAATAGTGTAATAAAACAACTGAATATTAAGCTTTGCTTACTTATTTATTATAGAAATATAGACAATCTATTTCTTGAAGGTTAAAAGGTAGGCGCAAAAACGAGAAGTCGATTTCTTTAAAGCTTAGAGCATGTGAAATGGATATACGCATAGAAAAAGTACAAGCTGAATCCACATGGGTTGTTTGGCTGAATAATATTCCGGTCAAGTTCTATACGGAATATGAAGCCGATGCTTTTGCTCAGAAGCTTTCGACACGCATTGATGCGCTGCAAGACGTCCGGCTGACCAGGGAAAGTCTGGCCGAGGCAGTGTAAAACGCGGAAGCGGGACTCTGGTTAAGGAGTGCCGCTTTAAACGTGTTGTGCTCACTACCGTCTTACTATGCAAGGAGCAGTTTTCAAAGCAAATGATCAGAGCGGTTTTCAACAAAAAGGGAGGCGTGGGCAAGACCAGTATTGCCTGCAACCTCGCCGCCATCAGCGCAGCTGAGGGCTTTCGCACACTTCTGATTGACCTGGACCCACAGGCCAATTCCACTCATTATCTGACAGGCTTTATAGGCGACGAGATTCCGGCCGGTATTGCAGACTTCTTCAAGCAAACGGTTTCTGATTCCGCCAAGAAAGCCAAGGCTTCTATTCTCGAGACGCCCTTTCATAATCTGAGCATCATAACGGCTTCCCGCGAGCTGGAAGATATTCAGATGAAGCTCGAAGCCAAATATAAGATCCAGAAGCTGGGAAAATACCTCGAGAAGTTGATCGATGATTACGATCGTATCTATCTCGATACACCACCGGCGCTGAATTTTTATAGTGTATCGGCCTTGATTGCAGCTGACCGCTGCCTTATTCCTTTTGATTGCGATACGTTTTCGCTTAATGCGTTACGTGAGCTCTTTCTTGATATTGAAGAGATCAAGGAGGACTTCAGTGATCGTTTGCGTGTGGAAGGCATCGTCGTCAATCAGTTCCAGGCCAATGCCGGTGTTCCCCGAGCGCTGTTAGGTGAACTGGAAAAGACGGACATGCCGATTATCCCGACGTACCTTATGGGGTCGGTCAAGATGAAAGAGTCCCACCAGCAGAGCAAGCCGCTTATCCATCTGGACCCTGGCCACAAGCTGACCCAACAATACAAGGCGTTATTCGACTGGCTGGAGCGATAGCGGCATATGTGATTAAGGCAAGCTGCTCATGCCTGTATCCAAAAGGGTAGGCGCCAAACAGTTTCTTTGTCTGGCGCCTGGCTTGTTCACACGTAAGTGAACAGGCGCTCAGCTGGCAAGCGTGACTTGGGCAGGCTCGCGTTGAAATCCGAATCGGCTCGATAGCCAAGGCTTACCAGAACCAGACTCGTGAAGCCCTGTTCACGAAGGCCGAGCTCTTCATCCAGTCTGCGAGAGTCGAAACCTTCCATAGGCGTGGCATCGACCCCCAGACTGGCAGCACCCAGCAATAGCGTTCCCAAGGCCAGGTAGGTCTGTTTTTCCATCCAATGCTGCAAATCCTTCTGGTCGTAGCGATGCAGACTCACGTAATGACGACGGCTCTTGTCCTGTGTGGCCTTGGCTTCTTCAGACCGGAAGCGACCAGCGATATCTTCCTGCTCCAGGATGGCGCCAAGATGTTCTTCGGTCATATCGGTGCGTGTGCAGAGCACTATGACGTGGGACGCATTGAGCACCTTGGGCTGGTTGTAGGCAAACGTGTCTTGTGTCGAGACGGCTAAGCGAGCCTTGCCTTCGTCAGTTGAGGCAACCACGAAATGCCAGGGCTGTGAGTTTACGGATGAAGGGCTCTGGCGTAGCAAGCCAAGCAGTTCTTCAAGCGTGGTGTGCGGTATCTTTCGCGAAGGGTCGAATGCCTTGGTGGTGTACCGCTGACTAAGTAATGTAGATAGATTCATAGGTATCTTCTCTCAGGTCAGGTGAAAGATTGGGCCAGCCAGCGATCAGCCGCTTCCAGAGGCGAAAGCCCTTCCCGGCAGATCCAGTAATCGAGTTCGCTGATTGTGGCGTTTCCCAGCGAGAGCTGAGAAAGCTCATCGAGCAGTGCCGGTGCCAGATGGGCAGCCGTTTCTTCGCGCACAATCAGCGTGGCGTCATCCTGGCCGCCCAGAAGGCCGTGTGGTTCGTGTAGCGCCCGGATGGCGTAGCGGTAATGCAGGAACTGAGGGTGCCAGAGGGGGACGACGATCCATTCGCGATGCTCTACGGCCTGCTCGAATCGCTCGAAACATTGGGCTTGCGTACCGTTGGCGAAGTGATAGCCAACTTGATCAAGGCCATACTGCTCAATGATGTTACGCGAAAAGCGGCTGATACCGGCTCCCGGATTGATGCTCTGTATCAGCAGACTCATATGTGCCGCAACGTCAGGTCGCTTTAGATCATCGATGCTTGCCACCGCCTCGGCAGGCACATAGTCCGGCACGCCCCAGATACAGTACGGCTGATATAGAACGCCCAGGGTACGGGTCTGTTCGGCATAGGGAGCCAGATAGCCCCCATGACTGGCCGGTAGCCAGGCCGATACCAAAAAGTCCACTTCTCCAGCGCCATAGTGCTTGAACATAGCTTCATGGGGAGCAGCTACGCTCTCTACGCGATAACCATGACGCTCAACAATACGTTGTACCACGGCGGCACTGGCAGCATGAAAGCTCAGCCCAATATGACCTATACGAATCGGATTATGCATGATGAGCTCTCCCGTATCAGCGGGTTGGCGCCGGAGCGGCGTTGATCTTCACACGGAACAGGCTGTAAGGCTTGGTACGCAGATCCTTGCCGCCATGAAAGCCAGCCTGGCGATTTAGCTGATTAGCCGTGAAATAGAGATAGCCATCCGGCCCGATGGACAGGGTGTCAGGCCAGATTGCACGAGGATCGTGGACGATGGTCTGCCAAGTGCCGTCGGCAAGCCGTTTGCGAATACCGTTGTGCTCGTAGTCACTGGCATAGACGGCGCCATTGGCATCGGCTTCAAGGCCATCGGAGGCGCCTTTCTCGCCCATATCCAGTACCGCAGCCGATAGCTGTGCTTCAGCCACATGCTCATCCCGTAACAGACGGGTTGGCACTGCATAAAGGTGGCGACTCGAAAGTGGGCTGAAATAGAGCGTCTGACCGTCCGGCGACAGGGCAATACCATCGGATGCCACACCAAACGGTTTAGCGGTTCCATCTGCGCCGCGTGCCAGCATGGCTTCGCCTTCCACGGTAGGAATAAAACGCTTGTCGGCAGAGGTCGAGACGTCTCCATCAAGGCGGCGAGTCGCCTTGCCGGTGGCGATATCCATGACAATGATGGCGCCCGGCCCGCTGACAGACGAGTCGGTGACATACACCGTACCTTCCTTCCCGGTACGGAAGTCAAAGCGCATGTCATTGACATACGTACTCGGCAGGATGACGTTGGCAGGGAAAACCAGCGTCTTCACAACCTTATTGCTCTTGAGGTCGATCGCGACCAGTTTGGCGCCGCCAGGTTGAGGAGCACTGAACTTCGGCGCAGCAGTATCTAGTACCCACAAGCGTCCTTGTCCGTCTGCCACAACGCTTTGCACGCTGATGAAATGCCTGGCCGGTGCCTTTGGGTCAGGCGTATTGATGGCCTGATCAGGGTAGGGGACTACCTTGCCGTCACGTATTTCGCCAACGCTGAAGGGTGCGTTGTCACCCCATTGTGGGAAATTGACAAAGAGGCGGCCTTGCTCGGAAACCGTAACGCCGGTCGGCATGGCGTCATAGAACGCAAACACAGGTTCCAGCTGGCCAATGGATGTCTCATGTGGCAGGTCCTGTGATGCAGGAGCTGCCGCAAACGACAACGTACTCACGGCGGCAATGGTTACGGCCAGCAGGGTGGGAATCAAATGTTTCATTGGGTGGCTCCTTGTAAATGAAAACGGGGTGCCTTGGCGGCGGCTAAGTTATCCAAAACGGCTTCGGCAAAAGAATGAGTGCCCCCTCGTGTCGCTGTTACGATCCAGCCGGCCACGACCGGTGATTCATTGCTGTATAGGGCGCCGTGTAGTTTGAGGTCAGCGATCACAGCGGGTGTTGGATTGCAGGTGGCACGCTTGCCAACCAGCAGGCCGGCATGGGCCAATACCAATGCCCCAGTCCCTATGCCAGCAACCGTCTTCTTGATGGCATCGAAGCCTTGCACGCTATCCCATAGCGACTCGTTGTAACCGAGTGGGCAAAGCGTATCGCTGCTACCAAGCACTACCAGGGCGTCGAATCCGGCAGGGTCAATATGTGCCAGAGGAGCTTGGTCATCGCACGAGAACATACAGGTTTCATGACCTGCCTGCCGCCAGAAGGACACGATGTCGAGCATGTCCTTCGGAAGCAGGGATGTTGTCGTGCTGACTGCAGCAATACGTGACATGGGGCTACTCCTTATCAGAGGCTAAAAGCCTTCCAGGACAAGCTTGCCTTTGGCCTTCCCGCTCTCGATAAGGGCGTGGGCACGGCGCAGGTTTTGCGCATTGATCCGGCCGAAATGCTCTCCTAGCGTAGAGCGCAGCACGCCTTGGTCGATAAGCTCCGCTACCCGGTTCAGCAGCTCATGCTGGCGGATCATGTCGGGTGTTTCGAACATCGGGCGGGTAAACATCAACTCCCAGTGCAATGACAGGGATTTGCGCTTCATGGGTACTACGTCCAGCGTATCGGGATCGTCGATCAGCGCGAGGCGCCCTTGTGGGCGAAGCACTTCGATAAGGTGTGGGAAATGGCTATCGGTATGAGTCAGGCTGATAACATGGCTGACCTCCTTGAGACCGATGCGAGCCAGTTCCTCAGTGAGTGGCTGGCTATGGTCAATCACATGGTGCGCGCCAAGCGCTCGGATCCATTCCTGGGTTTCAGAGCGCGAAGCCGTACCGATAACGGTAAGTTGGGTGAGCTGTCGGGCCAGTTGCGTCAGGATTGAGCCGACCCCGCCTGCGGCGCCGACTATCAGAAGACTTTCGCCTTTGCCACCATTCTCCGGGATGCCTAGTCGATCAAAGAGCAATTCCCAGGCGGTTATGGATGTCAGAGGGAGTGCAGCGGCATCGGCCGCGCCTAGCGAGGCGGGCTTGCGGCCTACAATACGCTCATCCACCAGATGAAACTCACTGTTGGTGCCAGGGCGGGTAATCGAGCCGGCATAGTAAACGTCATCACCCGGTTGGAAGAGTGTCACCTCTGACCCCACCTCACGTACGATGCCTACCGCATCCCAGCCAAGCACACGCGGCGTGTCAGTAGCCGAGCCACCACGGACTTTGGTATCGACAGGATTGACCGAAACGGCCTGAACCTCAACCAGAAGATCGCGTGGACCAGGGGTTGGCGTGGGCAGCTCGATATCAACCAGCGAGCGAGAATCATCGATGGACAGGCCATGCTGGGTATAGGCAATCGCTTTCATGCTGGACTCCATAAGTGAACATACGAACAGGGGCGTTAACCGTGGAGCCATCATCGCGATTCACGACGGGAGCAAACAGCCATCGAAACGGGCAGGACTTTCACTGGCGCAGTGAAAATGGAGTGAAGTAAGCGGAAAGCAATACTGCATGTGTGCTTTGACGCCGCGCCAGGGAACCCTCCAGGAAAAAAAAGCCCCGGTTTCCTTGACGGAGCCGGGGCTGGAAAAAGATGACGTCTGGCGTGTAGCCGCTATGTTCCAACCACACCCAGTTGCTGCAAAAGAGTCAGGTTATCTTCGATGTGCCAGTTCTCCTGGATGCGGCCATTGGCGATGCGGTAGATGTCGGTCGCGATAAGATCAATCGGCTGTCCCTTGCCTTTAATACCCTGGAATTGCCCGCTGAAGTGACCGGTAAAACGCAGATGCGCAACAACCCGATCACCCGCCACGATCATCTGCTCGATCTGACAATCCAGATCCGGTACGGCGGCGCGAAAAGCCTTCGAGGCCGCCAGAGGCCCTTCTACTCCTTGAGCTCTGCCTGGCGGAAGGGTGCGATCCATGAACTGAGGCGCAAGCGCCTCCCGGGCCAACCCTTCGTTACCTGTGGCCCAGAAAGTGCCATATCGGCGTGCTGCCTGAACCGATGCATCAGCTTGTGCCGCCGGGTCAACAATCAGCACACGAGGCTCAATCAAGGGATTGCTAGCAGCCTGAGCCTGAGGGGTAAAGCCAGCAAGCAGTGCGGATAACGCAAATGCCGCTGTAGCGGCCAGGGAAAAACGAGAAGTGTTGGGCATGGAATATCTCCATTCTGAAACCGGATGGGTTTGTGGATGATCAAGGCAGACCATTGGTGATCCAGAAAGGCGGCTCTATTACCGCTTCGAGTGTTGGCTGCGTTGGGCTCTTGTCATGGCATGACGGCTTCGCCTCTGTACACTTCTCGGCTGTGTCGCGGTCTTTTTCGAACTGGGCTTTGGCGGATGTATCTTCATTGAGTAAGCGGCGCATGAGAATTCCTTGAGGTGGTGTCGGGATAACGGGATGGGTCGCTACGTTCGCATCGGGACGTTGCATGCCATGACCGCATCTTCACTGTCGCCAAGCTCCAAAAAAACCCGCAGAATCAAGCAGCACTTTCTCAGGAGGAGTGAAAATGATCCGTTTCGACGATCTGGCCTTGTTTGTTCGCACGGCAGCGCTTGGCAGTTTTTCGGCGGCGGCCAGAGAGGCGGATCTCTTGCCAGGGCAGGTCAATGCTGCAATTCAGCGTCTTGAACGCGAGCTTGATATCCGTCTCTTTGCGCGCTCAACACGCAGCCTCCGGCTGACAGGGGAGGGGGAGCGGTACTTGCCCTATGCCAATGATGTGCTCAGTACACTCAGGGAAGGCCGTGAGCGGCTTCAACCGGAAAGCACTGCACTAGAGGGCGTCATACAGGTGGCTGCACCTTCAGACCTGGGACGTAACGTGCTCCTGCCACGACTCACGGCATTTCGCCGCGAGCATCCCCGTCTTGCGCTTCGGTTGTTTCTGTCCGATCAGGTGGCGAATGTCTTTCGCGATCCGGTTGATGTGGCCTTGCGCTACGGGATGATGGAGGACGCAAGCTTTATTGCCTTACCACTGGCGCCCGAGAATCGGCGGGTGCTGGCCGCGTCCCCTGCTTACCTCGAGCGGCACGGGCGGCCGGCCTCTCTCAAGGATCTGGCGGAGCACCCTTGCCTGCTTTATATGCTCAATGGTCGGGTGTATGACAATTGGGTCTTTCCCGACGTCAACGGTCGCCGTGAAACCATCGTCGTCAAAGGCCCACTGATGAGTGATGATGCTGATATTGTTCGCCGGTGGGCACTTGAGGGCGAAGGGATTATCTACAAGTCATGGCTGGATGTCAGTGCAGATGTATTAGCCGGGCGGTTGGAGGTCCTGCTGCCGGAGATTCCCGGCGAGAGCTGTGCGCTGCATATGGTTTGCCCGCACCGCAAGCAATTCTCTCCTGGCGTCAGGCTACTGTATGAGTGGCTCAGGTCGGGATTTGCAGACCTGATTCAGGCCTATTCCATGCTCGATACGAAACGTATTGCCTGATAACACTATTTTCTCGAATCGAGTGAAAGTGTTATCGCGTCATGGCGGTGTTTACCCGCTCGAAGCACTCCTACTATCGGCACAGACGTTCCCGATACTGCTTTTCAACACTGGGAACATATCACTCCAACCGATAGCAGGAGAGTCACCATGATGTACGACTGGAACACCTATCAGAAGCAACTGGTTAGCACCATTGGCGAAATTGGCAAGCTGAGCCCTGATACTGTGCGCGGTTACTCGCTCTTGAGCGAGGCGGGTAACAAGACCAATCACCTAGATGCCAAGACGCGTGAGTTGATTGCGCTGGCCGTTGCCGTCACCCGTCAATGCGATGGCTGTATCACGGTCCATACCGATGCCGCTATCAAGAAAGGCGCCAGTAAAGAAGAAATTGCCGAAGCGCTGGGCGTAGCGGTAGCAATCAATGCGGGTGCGGCTATGGTGTATTCAGCCCGTGTAATGGATGCGTACGCGGCCAAGACTTCCGTGTAGCGAAAGCGGATCTTCTTACAGTACTCCTGGCCGCTAATCGAATTTTGACGATATCGATTCGCTGCCAGGATGCTTTTGTAAAAGTTACCTTTGAAGATAACTAATAATTCGATACCTCGATTAGGTTACCGTCCGGGTCTCGAAAATAAACCGAGACGATTGCTCCGGTGGCACCGGTACGCCGTACCGGTCCGTCAATCACTGTAACGCCTGTCGAATGCAGATGGGTCACGACATCCTCAATAGGCATACGGGTAATCAGGCAAATGTCGACGGCACCCGGTGTCGGCTTCTCGGCTTTGGGTTCGAACTCCTTTCCCGCTTCATGCAGGTTGAATTTCTGCTCGCCAAACGCCAAGGCCTTACGTCCTTCGCCAAATGTGATGACGTCCATGCCCAGCACACGAGTATAGAAGTCACAGGTCCGCTCAAGGTTGCGAACGGTCAAAACAAGGTGGTCGATCCTGTCGATCTGCATGGCCTGTCTCTTGTGCATTGGACGCTGACAATGGTGCGATTTATAGAGCCTTTGCTGTGGCCTCGTCCAACAACGGCGCATTCAATAGACTTATCAAGCTATAATACCAGCCCATATATATGTACATACTTAAAAGACACATTTGAGCAAAGTAAACAGGTAACCAAGTTAGCCGCCGTTGCTCATGAGTTCTATGCTGAAAGCATTCAGCTAGAGCGATTTGATGTACCTTGGATATTAAGAAAAAAGTTGCCTTTGGCTACTCAAGAAATACTCCAGCCCTGCCGTTAACCATCGACCCCTTTCTTGGTTTAGCCGGTGCATCATGTTCAATGCTCGCTTGAAAAAGGACTTGCAAGTCCAGGCCGAAGAGCTGACAGCGTTACGTCAGATCATCAACGGAATGAACGATTCCATGGTCGCCTTGACCCTTGATCCTGAGTTCCGTATTCAGAGTGCCAACAGCAAATTTCTTCAGACGCTGGGCTACTCGGCTGACCAAGTGATAGGACGTCCAATGGCAGATATTGTGCCTCCCTATGTGAAGACGTTGCCATGCTTCCACAACTTTCGTGCAGCCGTTGCCAAAGGGCTCCCGGTCAGTGACGAATATCGCTATATCCGCAAGGATGGCGCGCTCGCTTGGCTAAACATCCATTGGCAACCTGTACGGGACCAAGAGAATAAGCTTTCCTATATCCAGGGCTTTGGCAAGGAAGTGACCAAAACCATCGAGCTTGCCAAGGAGAACGAGCATTTCATCAACGCATTGCTGCGCTCTACGGCAGTCATTGAATTCAACCTTGACGGTACGGTGATCAAGGCTAACGACTTGTTCCTCAGGACGATGGGGTATTCAGAGCCGCAGATAGCAGGTAAGCACCACCGCATTTTCTGCACACAGCAAGAAGCATCCTCTGCAGAGTATGAGGCATTCTGGGCCAAGCTGAACCGGGGCGAATTTGTTGCCGGCCGCTTCAGGCGAGTCGATAGTCACGGTGCCGAAGTCTGGCTCGAGGCTACGTATAACCCGGTCTATGACTCACATAACCGGCTTTACAAGGTCGTGAAATTCGCAACGGTCGTTACGGATCAGGTGCTTCGGGAAGCCGAGGTGCGCGAAGCGGCCGGAATAGCCTTTGATATCTCCAGACAAACAGACATCATCGCTCAGCGGGGCGCTGCGGTCGTGAATAATGCCGTCGAAACCATGCAGCAGATTTCGGTTGAAATGCAGGCTGCTGCCGAGGGGATCGAAGCGCTAGACCGGCAGTCACTGCTGATCAACTCCATCGTCCAGACAATTGGCGGCATTGCTGCACAAACCAATCTGCTGGCGCTTGATGCCGCAATCGAAGCCGCTCGTGCCGGCGAGCAGGGGCGAGGCTTTGCCGTGGTCGCTGATGAAGTACGACAACTGGCAGGGCGTACCAGCTCGGCGACTGAAGAAATTGTAGGCGTCGTGCAGCAGAATCAGAAAATGACCGAAACCGCCGTACGCGGCATGGCCAGCAGCCGTGAACAGGCCGCGCGGGGACTGGATCTGGCTGCACAAGCCGGTACGGCGATCGTCGAGATTCAGGAGGGGGCAAAACAGGTCGTGGGAGCAGTCAAACGCTTTGCCAGCGAGCTCTAGTCGGCATAAGTCTGGTGTAGGGCCAAGCTGCTTTATCTATAGCAAAAGGCTTACACAAGCGTGGGAAAAGCAGCGCTATTACTCAGCTAAGTCATGTCCTAATCTACACATATTGGATGGAGCGCAGGACGCGCTCAGTCAGGTCAAGGATGATGACCAAGCCAGGATGGCAGCTTGATACGGATATCGAGCACGGTCAGCAAAAACCCGCTTCGGCGGGTTTTTTGTTGCCTACAAAATAGCCTCGCTTTAGCAGAAAAAGTCTGTCGCACAGGAAAGGCCGGATTAATTGTAGGAGTCTTGGCTAACATTGGATGTTTGACTCAGATCAGTTTTAAAGCCCCTTGCTACATTAATTCGCTGCGCTGGGAGCATGGCCAAAATGGCGGCGAAAGGCCCGGCTGAAACTGGCGCCGTCCGAGAAGCCCACCCGGTGAGCAATAGTAATCAAATTAAACTTTCGTTCGTTGATCAGCTGTTGTGCCTTGAGCATGCGTCGGGCAGCTATGTATTGCTGAGGGCTCAGGCCTGAGAGCTGTTTGATCAACACATACAGATGGCTTGTGCTGACATGGCAGAGGTTGGCCAGTTCTTCGTTCTCTATAAGCCGATGCATATGATGATCTATATAATCATCAAGGCGGGCTTTTTCGAGCCTGCCTGATTTCAGAGAGGCAACGGGTGTATATGCTCCCTGTAGTATCAATTCTCCTAGAAAAGCCGAGATCAACTGATATTGAAGTACCGGCATGGTATGGCTGTTCAGGTGGCGAACCTGATAGTCCGTCCAGCTTAGCAGATTTAGCACACCCGGACTTGGAGGTAATAGAGCAGGCTCGCTCAGCAGTCGCGATTCGATAGAGACCGTGCAGGCCTCCTCAAAGGCCTTGATGAAGGCGTCTTCGACGTTGAGGTCGATTACCAGCAACTGGCACCGCTCGGAGGCACCGCGATACCGGTGTTCGGTATCGCAGGGCAAGAGGCCAATGGCGCCACGCGCGACCTCTCCGCTGTTGGCAGGCAGCTCACAATGCATAACTCCTTGTTGACCAATCAGTATCTGGGGATAGCTATGGGTATGGACGCCACGGCTGGTCGCAATGAGATTAGTTCGGAAGGAAGTCTGCACAGTGCGTAAACCTAATAGTTTGAGACAAGGCTGTCATAATCTGGGTCAACATAGGCTTGCATTAGCATACTAGGCTGGGGGCTCGTTTGATGTCGAGCACCTACTATGTATCTAGACGCAAAACAGTTGGCTGAGGCCTTGCCTTGGCCTGCGCTTATCGAGGCCCTTTCCCGAATCTTCACGCGTACGGCCCACTCGCCGGTGCGCCATCATCACCGTATCGAAGTACCTGGAGATCCTGCTGCCATGTTGTTGCTGATGCCCGCCTGGATCGAAGGTGAGTATGTGGGCGTCAAGCAGGTCAATGTCTTTCCTGGTAACAACGCTCGAGGCAAGCCGGGCTTGAGTAGCCATTACCTGCTCAGCTGTGGCAAGACAGGTCTCCCGCTAGGTCAGTTCGACGGAAATGAACTGACGGCACGCCGCACCGCAGCAGCTTCGGCACTGGCATCAACGTATCTTTCCCGGCCCGACTCGAAAACACTGCTGATGGTTGGGGCTGGGCGTATGGGACATTATCTTGTTCCTGCCCATCTCTCGGTAAGGCAGATCGAGCAGGTCAGAATTTACGATCGAAACGAGGTTTCTGCCGAGCGTTTTGCCCAGGAACTCATCCAGCAGGGAATAGTAGCGCAAGCAGTACGGCCGGATGAACTTGCGCAGGCTGCCGTAGCCGCCGACATCATTAGTTGTGCAACGCTTGCTAATGAGCCTGTGATTAAGGGCGAATGGTTGAGCCCCGGGGTGCATGTGGATCTGGTGGGCAGCTTTACTCCTCAGATGCGTGAGGCAGATGATGATGTGGTTCGCCGCTGTGCAATTTTTGTCGACACGCGCGAAGGTACACTTTCCGAAACGGGTGATTTGATCACCCCCATCAAACAAGGCGTTATCACACCGCAGTCCATTCAAGCCGAATTCAGCGACCTCTGCAACGGTAAGCACAAGGGGCGCGCTGCGCTGGAGAGTTCTGATGCTGCAATGACATTGTTCAAGTCTGTCGGCGCCTCTGTGGAGGACTTGGCTGCCGCCATACTGGCCTATGAACGTTCATCGGCAAACAGGTAGGCGCATCATGGAGGCTTTAGATTCGTTGCGCTGTGCGGTTATTGGGGCTGGCCTGGTTGGATTTTGCACGGCGCTAGCGCTGCAACGGCAGGGCCGTAAGGTCACGTTAATAGATGCTGGCAGGCCGGGTGAGGGCGCATCTTGGGGAAATGCCGGGTTTCTTGCAACGGAGTCGATTGATCCATTATCCACTTGGGGCACACTCAAAAGTGCGCCACGTCTGCTGCTGGACAGGCATGGGCCATTAGTTATTCCCAAGGCGAACCTTCCTGCCAGTTTGCCCTGGCTTGCACGTTTTACTCGGGCAGCCGGTCCCGCCATGGTCAATGCTTCCCGAACAGCCTTGGCCGACTTGAATCGCCAGGCAGTACCGGCTTGGCAAGCGTGCCTTTCCTCCATTGGGCAATCCGATTTGTTGGTGAGGTGCGGCTATCTGCTGGCCTGGGAGTCGGCTGCGGGCCTATTGGCTGCTCGCCGCGAGGTTAAGCACCTGCAGGCATGGGATCAGCCTGTAGAGCTAATCGGGAGACAGCAATTGGACGATATGGAGCCTAATCTAGCGGGCCGTATGAGCCATGCCCTGCATTTTCCCGAAGCCTACCGTGTACGTGATCCCGCCTGGTTGGGTGCGGCGCTGTTTGAGGCCTATACCTCAGCAGGCGGCGTGTTTATGCAGCAGCCAGTTGCTGCGATACGGGTAGTTGATGCTCACCATATCGAGCTTCAGCTTGGCCTGGAAACCCGAATGTTCTCCAAGGTGGCCCTTTGTGCCGGCGCAAGCAGCGGTGAACTGCTAAAAACGCTAAGCATGAGCGTCCCGCTGATGGCTGAACGGGGCTATCACCTGAGCGTGCAAAGCTCTGAAACTTTTCTGAATCGCCCAGTCTGTTCGGTTGATCGTCGGGTGTTTTTAAGTCCGCTAAATAGCGGTTTCAGAGTTGTCGGTATCAGCGAGCTGGGCGGGCTGACCTTGCCGGCCCAGCCGGCTCGATTCGAAACATTACGCCATCATGCCCGTCAGTTATTTCCACACCGTAGCGAGTTGATCAATCAGGCCAGTGAGTGGATGGGAAAGCGGCCTACGCTTCCTGATTCGCTTCCGGTCATCGATGTACATCCGGATCATGCCCATCTCGGGTTTGCATTTGGTAACCAGCATTTGGGTCTTACCCAGGCTGCCATTACGGGGCGGTTGCTTAGTCAGCGGCTGATGGGTATGCCTTGTGACCTCAACCTCAAGCCCTTTCGAATAACTCGATTCTAAGCGGCCAGCGGATCGGCCGCCCTCGCAACCATAACACCGTTGCGTTTCAACACCTGCCTATAAAACTTATAAAGGGTAATAACTATGCCTTCTTAGGGTAGATTCAAGCGGAACCTGTCACTTGTCGATCTGACCCTCATAGGGTTGGGCGGAACCTTTGGCTCCGGCTGGCTCTTTGCGGCCAGTCACGTGTCCTCCATCGCAGGGCCGGCCGGAATTCTGTCTTGGCTTATTGGTGGCTTTGCTGTGCTGCTGCTGGGCATTGTCTATTGTGAGCTGGGTGCTGCTCTGCCAAGAACCGGAGGGATCATCCGGTATCCGGTATATTCCCACGGACCGCTGATGGGGTACCTCATGGGCTCGATCACGGTGATTGCTTTCACGAGCCTTGTAGCCATCGAAGTCGTTGCTGCGCGCCAATATGCGTCTGCCTGGTTTCCCAGCCTCACCCAGGTGCAAGGGGGTAGTCCAACACTACTCGGATGGCTGGTTCAATTCGCGTTATTATGTCTCTTCTTCAAGCTCAACTATTCAAGCGTCAAGACGTTTGCAAGAGCGAACAACTTTATCAGTGTGTTCAAGTTCTTTGTGCCGCTGGCGGTAATCGTGGTGCTGTTTGCGTTTTTCAAACCTGAGAACTTTAGCGCACAAGGGTTTGTGCCTTTTGGGCTTTCAGGGATTGAAATGGCGGTTTCGGCAGGTGGGATCATTTTTGCTTATCTGGGCCTGACACCGATCATCTCGGTTGCAAGCGAAGTGAATAATCCGCAGAAAACCATACCGATTGCACTGATCCTATCGGTTCTGTTTTCTACGTTGATCTATGTCTTGTTGCAGATAGCCTTTCTGGGAAGTGTTCCTGCCGAACTGTTAAGCAAGGGATGGCAAGCGGTCAGCCAGGAAATGAGTCTTCCCTTCAGGGATATTGCGATTCTGCTTGGCATGGGCTGGCTGGCTTTTCTGGTGGTATGTGATGCGGTAATTTCACCCACTGGATGCGGAAATATCTATATGAACGCCTCTCCCAGGGTCGTTTATGCTTGGGCCAAGAGCGGAACACTGTTTAAGCTCTTTACCAAGGTCGACACCGAGTCGGGCATTCCTCGACCAGCGCTGTGGTTGACATTCGGGCTATCGCTGCTCTGGACACTGCCGTTTCCCTCCTGGGAGGCCATGATCAATGTGGTATCGGCAGCGCTGGTTCTGAGCTATGCCATCGCACCACTTTCAGTGGCAGCCTTACGCCGTAACGCGCCTGACTTGCCACGTCCTTTCAAGGTCCGGGCGTTCGGAGTAATCGGGCCGGTTTCATTCATGGTTGCGGCGCTTATCGTTTACTGGTCCGCCTGGAGTACCATAGTCTGGCTGCTGGGGCTGCAAATGGTAATGGCGCTGATCTATGTGTTCTGTGGAAAGTGGGCGCCGACTCGTGACGTAAGCCTGAAGCAGCAGATAAAGAGCGCGGCCTGGTTGGTTGCGTTTTATGCTGGAATGATTGGCCTTTCCTACCAGGGAAGCTTTGGTGGCACTGGTTGGCTGACCCATCCCTACGACATCGCAGTCATAGCCTTGTTTGCGCTGGTCATCTACTACTGGGGCGCCGCTAGCGGAGTGCCTTCGCATCTAGTGGACCTGGACAGCGATGAATCGAATGCGGGCGCGGCAGTCGTCGAAGAACACGGCCCGGCTAAGAATATTCCTGTTATGCCGTTACGGTAGTTGATGCTGAGCCTTTGAAAGGTACCGCATCTGCATTACCTGAGCGTTATAAGCAGCATTACGGTATTGATCGCCTATTGTCCTGCCCCATTTGTCTTCTGGTTGGTCATGCTGGCCGGCTCTCCTCGGCTAGAAGGAGGAGGGCCTTTCAGCCTCTAGACGGAAGAACGGTGTTCTAAAGAAACGTAAGCTGAGCCGACCGGTTGAGTATCGATCAAGGACAGAGAAGAAGGATTGAATTCAAGGATCAGTGAGGGCTCGGCGTCATCGTCATCTATTCCCTATATCCCATTCATTACGCTCCGGACAAACGTGTTTAGGATAGGTCTTTGAGCAGTGATACATCCCAAGCACATTCAATAAGAAGGTAATCGCTCGGCTCGGGATAAGACATGAAAATAACAAACCTGCGTAGTTGTTTTTCGCTTGCAATAGTGGGTGCTGCTTTATTTAACGTTGAGCATGGTTGGGCGGCCCACTCAACTGACCATAAAGATTCAGCAGACCGTCGTGCCGAAGCTGCTGTCAAGGCGATGACGATCGACGAAAAGATTTCGCTCTTGCACACCCAAGTGGGCTTTCCGTTTCCAATCGGCAATACGCCCAAGCCAGACGGGGCTGTCGGTTCGGCAGGCTATGCTCCTGGGGTTCCTCGCCTTGGCATCCCTGCGTTGCAGGAAAGTGACGCCAGCATGGGTGTGGCCAACCCTTCAAACATTCGCCCAAACGACAATGCCACGGCCTTGCCTTCCAGCATGATGCTGGCTGCTACGTTTGACCCTGATTTGGCTTACCGAGGTGGCAAGGTTATCGGCACCGAAGCACACGCCAAGGGTATCAATGTCATGTTGGCTGGCGGCGTCAATCTGGTTCGGGAACCCCGCAGTGGTCGTAACTTCGAGAACGTGGGAGAGGATCCTCTACTGGCAGGCGTCATGGGAGGCTACTCCATCAAAGGGATACAGAGTAAGCACGTTGTCTCGACGGTCAAGCACTATGCCTTGAATGCTCAGGAGACCGGCCGTGTGGCGGTGAGCTCCGATATCAAGGAAGGGGCCGCACGTGAGTCCGATCTCCTGGCCTTCGAGCTGGCTATCGAAAAAGGTCAGCCGGGCTCGGTGATGACTTCCTACAACCAATACAACGGCACCTATACCTCGGAAAATGCCTTTCTCATCAATCAGGTCTTGAAGGGTGACTGGAAGTACAAGGGCTGGGTCATGTCCGACTGGGGCGCTACTGCCAGTACAGAGAAAGCAGCGCTTGCAGGACTGGATCAGGAGTCTGGCGAAAATTTGGACCCAGTCATCTACTTTGGCGAGCCTTTGAAGCAGGCTGTGCAGGAAGGACGTGTATCCCAGGAGCGGCTGGATGATATGGCCATGCGCGTGGTGCGCAGCCTGTTTGCTGTGGGCGCCGTTGACCATCCGCCCAAGCTGACCGACATAAACTTCAAGGCTCATGCCAAGGTGGCCAAGGCGACGGCTGAGCAGGGTATCGTGCTTCTAAAAAACGACCGTAATCAGTTACCGCTCTCACGTACGTTAAGACGTATCGTTGTGATAGGTAGCCATGCGGATGCCGGTGTTTTATCAGGTGGCGGCTCTGCCCAGGTGACACCCATCGGAAGCCTGGTTCTGCCGGCGGGTTCTGATTATGTCAGCCAGGTTTATCATCCCTCATCACCGTTGAAGGCCATCCAGGCCGAAGCGCCACGCGCTCAGGTGGTCTATGACAGCGGAGAGGATATTCAGCGGGCGGCCAGACTGGCCAAAGGTGCAGATGCCGTTATCGTCTTCGCTCAGCAATGGACAACCGAGGGCGTCGATGTTCCTGATTTAAGCCTGCCTGATAATCAGGATGCTTTGATTGAGGAGGTTGCTAAGGCCAACCCAAGAACAACCGTTGTGCTTGAGACAGGCGGACCCGTAAAGATGCCTTGGCTCAACCGAGTGCCAGCAGTACTGGAGGCCTGGTATTCCGGAGCCAAAGGCGGTGAGGCCATTGCGGGTGTCCTGTTTGGCAGTGTCAACCCATCTGGTCGTTTGCCGGTTACCTTTCCCCAGGATGAAAGCCAACTGCCACGGCCTACCATGCGTGACCCTTCAACTACAACCTCCAGTCCCTTTGCAGTACCTGAGGAGTTTTTCTCAGAGAACTACAACATTGAAGGTGCTGACGTGGGCTACAAATGGTATGAGCGAGAGGGCAAGAAGCCGCTATTTCCGTTCGGCTATGGACTGTCCTATACCCAGTTCAAATACAGTAACCTCAATGCCGAAACACGTGGCAGCAAGCTGGTGCTGAGCATGGACGTCACCAACCGTGGGCGGGTTAAGGGTATCGATACGCCGCAGTTCTATATCGAAAACCCATCCAGGAAAAACGGATTCACGAGTCGCCTGGTAGGCTGGGATCGCGTTGAGCTCAAGCCAGGGCATACCAAGCGGGTAAAAGTGACGGTTGATCCGCGTCTGGTTGCCCGGTTCGATGAGCGGTTCAACAGCTGGCATATCCATGCAGGGAGTTACAACGTAAGTGCAGGCGCTAATGCAATGGATCGTCCGCACAAGGTGCGAGTACGGCTCGACGAGCGTTATCTGGCACCCTAAAAGGTAAGCGCCGTAGCCTGTGCTGCGGCGCGCCTGCCAGTTACGGGTGGGCCTGACAGTGACATCTAGAGGCCTGCCCTGTTATCTCAATTGCTCGCCGTAACCAGTCGGAACCGGCCTTCCGCCTCATGCTTGATACGCACATCCGCGTAGTGCGCAAGGCCAGGATGGGCGACATCCAGTGGTGTTTTGTGAGTAGCCGTAATGACCACTACATCGGCGCCAGCAGCCTGCGCCGCCGTAATGCCTGCATGAGTATCCTCAAATACCAGACACTCACTGATATCGACCCCAAGGGCTTTGGCGCCTGCCAGGAAGCAGTCAGGGGCGGGCTTGCCATGCTCCACGTCCTCAGACGAAATGATGACGGCAGGCAGCGCCATACCCGCCGCGGCAAGGCGTGCCTCAGCCAGACGACGTGAGGCTGAGGTCACGAGTGCCCAGCGGCCTTCCGGCAGGCTGGCAAGAAAGGCTGCCGCTCCCGCAATTTCCCTTACATCCGAGGTGTCGGCTATCTCGGCCTCGGTAATGGCCCGCGTCTCTGCCTCAATGTCCGCGCCGGGTGGCGCAAAACGGCGAACGGTTTCCACGGCGCGTACGCCATGCATGACGGCAATAAGGTCGGCCGGGTCAAGGCCATGACCCAGTGCCCACTGCGTCCAGGCACGCTCAGCGGAGGCGATGCTGGTCAGCAGCGTGCCATCCATATCGAAAAGAAAAGCAGAATAGGGTCGCGTGGGCAATGTCATCCGTAGCTCTCGGGATAAGTGAATGAGTGGCGTACCGCATAGTACCGAACCCGTCCCCGGTGCGTCAGTAGATGTGTTCCGCTCTGCATCGCCGGAGCCGGCCTCTGCTGGTGCTACGTTGCATAGTCCGGTTCATGACGATCCAGCATCTGTTTGATGCTGGCAAGGTGCAGACGAGCGCTTTCCAGGTCGCCTTCGCGCATCTGCTCGGCGGTCTTACGTATGATCGCAGGGCCACGCGAGCAAGGAGCTTACCTGCCTGTGCTCATTGCGCGTATCTGTACCTTCGCTGACCGCTCCAGGTAATACAGGCCACCCCAGGCTTCGGCGATGGCGCCCGCTATGCAGTCTTCCTCATGACAACCAGAGCAAGGCCGTTGAGCGTCTGCCTCTTCGATGCGATATGGCCCGCCGGTGCTCTAGAGCAGGGTTTGAAAGTGTCATGCTATGAGCCATGCGTTCTTTCCAGATAACGTCTGGCTATTGGAGCAGGGCATAAATATCGGCAATGCTTACTGGCTTGGTAAAGTGGTAGTCGAAGCCGGCCTGTAGGGCCTTTTTCTTGTCCTGATCCTGTCCCCATCCTGTGATCGCGATAAGCAGCGTGTGTCTGCCCTCCGGCAATGCCCGAATAGCCTGAGCGACCTGATGCCCCGTCATGCCGGGCATACCTACATCCAGCAGCATCACGTCGGGCTTGAGCGTTTTGAACAGCTCCAGCGCCTGAAAGCCGTTGTAGGCTAATGAGACCTCATGGTCTTCCAGGCGCAGTAGCTCTGCCATGGTTTCCGCTATGTCAGGGTTGTCATCGGCAACTACGATGCGGTGATGGGCCGCTGTCGAGACGGCAGGCGCTGAGACGACGTCGTGCGGTGCCTCCAGCGTCTCATCATAAGGTAGGCTGAGGGTGAAGCAGGCGCCCTTGCCTGAGCCCTCACTAGCAACAGTAAGCGTGCCGTCATGCAGTTGAGCCAGGGATTGAGCCAGTGCCAATCCAATACCCAATCCGCTATTGGTTTCTTCGCTGGATCTGGGAACCTGTACAAACATCTCGAACAGGGAGGCCAGGGCGTCAGGCTCAATGCCAATCCCATTATCTGAAACAGTGATGCAGGCCTTGTTGCCATTAAGGGCTGTGGTAACCGTAATCCGACCTTTCTGGGGTGTATATTTGGCTGCGTTGCTCAACAGGTTGATCAGAATCTGTTCCAGTCGTAACGGGTCCACATTCAGAGCGACAGAGTCTGAAGGGAGCTCGACAGTCAGCGTGTGCCCCTTCGTCTCGAACAGAGGCTTAGTCGTTTCGACGGCGGCACGTATCACAGAGGCTAGCTGCGTGGGCTGCTTACGCAGTTCGATCTTGCCGCGGGTTATCCGGGAAACATCAAGCAGATCGTCCAGTAGCATCCCCATATGGGTCACCTGACGCTTGATGACGTCCTGGCTCCACCGGCGCTGCTCTTCGCTGATTTGACCTGTTTCCAGCAGGCTGACTGCCTGACGAATAGGCGCCAGCGGGTTTCTCAATTCATGGGCCAATGTCGCCAGGAACTCGTCTTTCTGACGATCAGCCTCGCGAAGCTGCTGCTCCTGAAGTTTGCGCTCACTGATATCGGCAAACCAGACGGCAATATTGTTCTGGAACGGCGTGACTACAATATGGAACCAGCCTTCGCAGGTGCTCGTTTGTACCAGCGACTCGAGCGATCTAGGCTCGCCGCTGATCATTGTTTCACGCAGCGCATGATAGATGTCGCCCTGCGCCCAACCAGACAGCACCTTGCTGACAGGCTTGTCTGTAAGCGCCGCTGCACGGGAGCGTAGGGCCGTCGCCCCAGCGTCATTGATATAGACCAGGGTGAAGTCCTCAACCGATGTTTGTGCCTCTGTAGCAGGAGAGAGAATGGCGAAGGGAATAGCTGAAGAGTTAAGCGCTACATGAAGTTGCTGTTCGGAGCGCCGGGCTTTTTCCTGCTGGCTGGCGCGATCTATAAAGAGGGCAGCCGTTGCTGCGCAGATCTCGACCAGCCGAATCTCCCGTGGTGAAAGCTCATGGGCCTCTCTGAACAGCACCGTTAGCCAGCCCAGTGTGTCCTGACCATCACGCCGTATCGTTACATCGTGATGCGTTCTGAAACCCTCAGCGCGCAGCCGGCTTGAGTGCTCTACTAGGTTGCCCTGCACCTGATCATGGAGACATGACACCGGTAGGGCAGCATTTGATATTCCTTTACTGACCAGCCGATCGGGCGCTGGTGCTGTACCTTCCAAGCCGATGAACCCTCCAGGTGCGTTCAGCAGCTCGCAGACCAAGTTCAGAATCGCACTTAATTGGTCGTACAGCGACGATAACTGCAGCAGGCTTTGACTGAGCGCATAGAGTCCTTCCAAGTCTTCGACTTGCTGTGAGAGAGCCGTCTGGGCTTTTTGCAGGCGTGATACTAAAAGGTCACGTTGGTGCTCGCTCTCCTGGCGTGCCGTCGCTGATGTGATCAGCGCCTGGGCCACGTCATCGATCTCCCGAATCTCGGTTTCCGGTAGATGAGGTGCCTGGCCCTGACCCATGGCCAATGCAGCATGCCGCAAGGCGCGCATCGGGTCATTGATGCGGCGCGAGGCGTATCGTGTGGCCAACAGCGCGACAATCAGGGACAACAGAAGGCCTCCACCATAAATGGCAAACGCCTTGAGGGCCCCCTTGGCAATATCGTGTGCGGGAATGCCCGTCGCGACAAACCATCCGCTCTGCTTCAAATGCACATAGGCGGAATATACCCTTATACCTTCTACCGTCTGTGTCAGCCCGCTGCCTTCGTTTGTGTTCTGCTTGACCATTGCCATCAGTGAAGGGGCAGCAGGTTTGCCCAAGGTTTTCTCATGGTCGCGCGTACGCGCAATGCGGCGTCCATTGGCATCGACTACGGTGGCGACCCAATCGCTGGGCAGACGTCGAAGGTTGATAACGTTAAAGATCACCTCAGGCTTGAGCACCGCCGTTAAGACATAAACCAGCTTGCCTTTGCGCATGACCGGCATACGCAGCGGGATGGCCAATGTGCCTGAGGGGCCTGCCGCCAACTGGCCGATCGCAGGTTTGAGAGTGCTTACGACCTGCATAAAACTTTCCGGTTCTGCCAACGGGCCGTCTGCGCTCACATGATGGGCGGCAATCCTCCTCAGTACCTGACCATCCGGTGTGGCAATAATGACGGTTTTCCAACCAGGCACCAGCGGGACGACACGGCGGACCAATTCCTGATAGCTGTCGAGGTTGCCATCATCGAGAAAAGGAGACTGTGAAAGGGTTTGTAGCAGGTCCAGCGAGCGGTTAATTTCAACGTCTACTGCCGTTGCTGTCAGGCGCGTGGCCTCGAGGCTCCGCTGCTCGGCTATCGACTTCTGCTCATGAATGATGGCCACCAGACCAAGCCCGGCAATCAGCGCAATTGGCGCAATGCCTGCCAATGAAAGCGTCAGAAGACGTCTGCGTAGACGAACCTTGGGAGTGGGCTTGCCGGGTAAAGCCAAGGGTAGATCCTCAACAAAGGTAAAGCCTGCTGCGCACGAGCATTCCAGCCAAGGCTGACTAGACGAAGCCCTTTTATGATACGACATCTAGCGCAGCGGCCGGTGCTTTTGATCATCCGGCCATGTACAAGCTATTCGAAGAGGTAGAAACACACGACTCCTTTTTCTGAAGCGCAGGCGGCCATTCTCCACGAAGGGGTGCGATGGAAACAGGCAGCGGAGCATGCGATAGAAGGGAAAGTTAGTCGAGCTGGAGTCTATTACCTAGATGAAAACCATTTGCGGGATGGATGGCCACTGGTAGCTAGCACAGCGTTTCAATCTTCGCAGCCTTGAGCCCCGCCTTATACCTTCTTTAATACCTCTTGGTAATAGACGGCTTGGCTTGATAAGCGCAGTATCAAGGTGGCAAACGGCTATTCCCTTTTACGCGTTTTACCTTTTTACTAGTGTCGGCTGGCTTGATTGGCTCTAGAAAAGCCTTCAGGACATGAGGCCGTCCTGAATTCCATGCTGTCTGCCTCTAGTAACAACCGACTCATATTAAATGGATGTTCTTATGTCTGGCATGCCTGATGATGACGATGACCAACTGAACCGTCGTGTCGAGTGCGAAGAGTGCGGTGAGCTCCGGGCTTGTATTTATTCGCTTCATCCGGAGAGCGACTCGCTTGCCTGGCTCTGTCCTTTTTGCAAGGCCGAGCTCCAAACTCAATAGTGTATGGACAACAAGGCGTATCGCTTGAGCGGGTAGCGTTATGTTATGCCTCTGATTCTGCGTGTTTGAAAGTGTGAAAACCTGAGGCCGCCTGGTTTTTACAGGCGGCGTACCCGCGGGTCAGGTGTACGTTTTTCCAGCTGCGGGCAAGCCCAGTCCACGAAGGCGCGCACACGGGGCGAAAGCTGCAGCGCGTGCGGATAGACCAGATGAATGGGCAGGTCCGCAGGTTCGAACGATTCGAGGACTCTGATCAAACGACCCTCAGCAAGCTCATCGGCAACCTGATAATGCATCAGCCTTGTGATGCCCAAGCCTTGCAGGCAGGCGAGGGTGGCTGCTCTAACCTGGTTGCAGACCAGCCGAGGTGTGATGGATTCGGCCAGCTCCTTTCCGTTGTGCCGGTAGTACCAGTGCCGGCCTTGTGATGACAACAGGATGCAAGCATGTTCACGCAATGAGCCTGGGTTATCAATGACAGGTGAGGCGCGAAGGTAATCAGAGCTGGCACAGGTAACGAGGCGGGTACCTCCTATTCTTCGTGCGATCATGGTCGAGTCACGAAGGTGGCCGATCCGCAGGGCAAGATCGAGGCGCTCATCCAGCAGCGGGAGGATCTCGTCGCTTAACGTCAGTTCGGCGCTTGCCTCTTCATGCTCCTTAAGAAAGTCGTTTAGGACAGGTGCAACGTAGCGTTGTCCGAATTCGACAGGCGCCGTTAGCCGGAGCACACCTCTAACTACGCCATCGCGAGCTTCCAGGCGCTGCTCCATGTCGTCGACATCAGCCAGCATCCGCTGACTCCAGGCAAGATACTCCTCACCCTCGACAGTAAGGGCCATACGGCGCGTACTGCGGTTCAATAGCCGAACCCCCAGATGACGCTCCAGGGCCGCTAGTGAGCGTACAAGCGACGCCACCGACTGGCCGGTTGCCTCTGCCGCTGAACTCAGGCTGCCGTTTTCCACTATCCGAATGAAATTGGCCATCGCCTTGAGCTTGTCCATTGCTGCGCCTTTATCTGTGCAATTACTGCATAAGTCTTCTCAGGTTCACGGCATAGGTGAAACGGATGGATCAGCAGAAACTAGAACGCCTGATGTCAACCGGAGGTGCAACCTATGAACCAGCAACCAAGTCCTGCTCGCATTCTCTCATACGACCACATCGGGATTCGTGTCAGTGATAAAAACCGAGCGATATCGTTTTATCAGGCCCTCGGATTTATGGAGAGCGCACATTTTCCTCGGTATGAGGCCAATGAGATGCTCAGCCCTGATGGGGTTCGTATAAACCTGATCTTTAACGGGACCCGTATACCCCATGCTCACAATGTTTTACTGGATGAACCGATAAAGCTGCCGGGTATGACTCATCCTGCCTTTATCGTAGATGACCTTGAGGCACTCCAGAGGTGGTTGAACGAGCAGGGGATCATGATTACGGAAGGGCCGCATCCTATTGGTCCTAGACGCGTCGCGCTGTTTATCCGCGATCCCGATGGCAACGTTCTCGAGTTCAATCAGCTTGTTGAAGGGGATGCATGATGAAACTGTATGATCTGGAGGCTTCCGGAAACTGCTACAAGGTGAGGCTTTTTGCGTCATTGGCCAATATCGAGCTTGAACGTGTGCCAGTGGATTTTCTGAGCGGAGCACACAAGCAGCCGCCGCTGTCGGAGCTGAATCCGTTGGGCCAGTTACCTATCCTGGAAGACGGCAAGCAGGTCGTCAGAGACTCGCAGGCCATTCTGGTCTATCTGGCGGGTGTATATGGTGGTTTGGCATGGTGGCCAGCGCATCCGCAAGGCCAAGCCGAGATCGTTCAGTGGCTCTCGTTTGCTGCCAATGAAGTGCAGCACAGCGTATGTGCTGCACGGCTGGTGCAGAAATTTGGCTACGACCTGGATAAATCGCAGGCGCTTGAGAAAGCGGTGGTAACGCTCTCGCTACTCGACAAGCATCTGGAACACAACGACTGGCTTGCAATGGGCCGCCCAACCATCGCAGATTGCGCGGTCTATCCTTACGTCGTGCTGGCGCCAGAAGGCGATGTGGATCTAGAACCTTATAATCATGTCGCACGGTGGATGAGGCGGCTGGAAGCGCTGCCCGGCTATTTGCAAAAGCCTTGATCAATCTATGGGCGTGGCACCTATGAGGCAGGAGTTTGCCTTTGAGGATCGGTTAGTCAGGCAGGGGCGCTACACACCGTAATGACAGAGTGTTGCGCTCCCGGAAAGGAATTACTCCACGTGCGGTATGGTCGGGTTACGCTAAAACGCGCTAAGGTTTGGTTTTCATCTCTACCGTTCTTTGAGCCATGCCCATCATTGATAACGTCGTTGCGTTTACCTTGGCTGCTACCTTACTTACATTAACGCCAGGGCTTGATACTGCCCTGGTGTTGCGCACAGCGGCTGTTGAGGGAAGAGCGCAGGCCATCCGGGCGGCACTGGGCATCAATGCGGGGTGTTTGATCTGGGGCGCCGCCGTTGCCTTTGGCCTTGGGGCTTTAATTGCCGTATCCGAGCTGGCTTATGATGTGCTCAAGTATTGTGGCGCTGCCTACCTGTGCTGGCTGGGCTTGAACATGATGGTGCGGCCCCGCAACTCAATGGTCGCCAACGACACTACCCGCGTACAGAACACGAACTGGTTTCTCAAAGGAATGCTGGGCAACGTATTGAATCCCAAAGTTGGAATTTTCTATGTCTCCTTCCTGCCTCAATTCATTCCTCAGGGACACTCCTTGATCCTCTGGACCTTTGGCCTGGTAAGCATTCACGTAGCGATTGGATTCATCTGGTCTATGGCGTTGATCGGTGCGACTCGCCCATTGGCCCAGATTTTACGTCGTGAAAAAGTGATCCAGTGGATGGACCGACTCACTGGGGGCGTTTTCCTCCTCTTTGCCGCCCGCCTGGCGCTCAGCAAGCGCTGAAAGTCTCTAATTTTAGCGATGCAGAGCGGCTTACTAGGTAGCCTTTCTTGAGGCTAGATCTCGTCTATTGTGTTCTAAGCTACTGAAACAAAGCAGAGGCACCTATGATCAAGGTATCGACTTCTTTGATACTGTTTCTGCATGCTGCGCAATCGAGCGAGTTAGGTTGAATGTATTGGCTTCGGCTTGCTCAAGCGCTTTGTTGTAGCCTGTCCATACCTGCCAACATTCCATAATTGTCAGGGCAGAGACAACGAGCGAAACAAAGACAAGGTCAGGCGTTGCGTCGACAGGCGCTTGGCATTTATCTCAAACCGGCTTTGTTGTGGCATCGTTAAGGTCCAACTGCCGTTCCATTATCTGATTGGAGTCACAAGCCGATCTCGCACCAGCAGATATAACCGGCAACTCGCCCGCCTGCGGCCAGAATAATCCTTCCGTTACTTCAATCCATACGCATTCATGCCGTTTTGCATTGGTCATCATGACGTTGATCCAATGTCGATTAGCGATTTTTCAAGCGTTTTTCAACTACATGGACAACATGAAGTCACCATGGCATCCGTCATATGTCTGTAATTGATTATTAATTGTTAATATTTATCATTTACATTGATAGGTCACTTTTATAGCATCTTGCCAGTTTTGCCTGTACGCCGTTTTTCATATGTACAAAACGTCCCAGTTCGACATCGTTCGGCCTGGTATAGCGGTGCTCGCACTTTTCAAGGACTTCTGAATAATGAAAGCGTTTCCCCTGCGGCCGTTGGTGTTCACCGTTTCGCTGTTGACTACCGGTACAGTACTTGCCGCCCCGATCACAGTTGATCTTGCGTCCCAGCCCTTGGCAAATGCGTTGAGACAACTGGGCCAGGCCAGTGGTCTTCAGGTTTCCTATACTTCGGCAGCAGTGGCCGGCAAGACAGCGCCTGCCGTACGGGGCCAGATGGAGCCGGCAGTGGCACTACAGGCGCTGTTGGCCGGGAGTGATCTGGTAGGCAGTGTTCAGGGTAACGTGCTGACTATCGCCAAGGCAGGATCGGTTGCGGGTGAGGAAGTGGCGCAGCTGGGTATCACTCAGGTAGTAGCAGAGGGCTCAGGCAGTATTACCAGCGATATAGCTGCAACAGAAGGGTCCGGCTCCTACACGACAGGTAGCATGAGTACGTCTACCAAGTTGCCTCTGTCGATACGCGAGACGCCTCAATCGGTAAGTGTAATGACGCGCCAGCGTATCGACGACCAGGCCCTTAATGAACTCAATGACATCGTCAAATACGCACCTGGCATACAACTGCGTAAACTCGGTGGAGACCGCCAGCAGTTTCTCGCGCGTGGATTCACCATCGACAACCTGATGTACGATGGCTTGCCCACCAGTATTAGCACGTTTACGCTCGATACCATCAGCGGCGCTGATCTTGCCATCTATGACCGCGTGGAAGTCGTGCGCGGTGCTACAGGCCTGATGACTGGCGCTGGCAGCCCTTCAGCGACACTGAATCTGGTGCGCAAGCGTCCCACCGCTACTCCGCAAGTCAGTATCACCACCAGCGCTGGCAGCTGGGACCGTTATCGTACCCAGCTGGACGCATCCAACAAGCTGAACGAAAGCGGTACGTTGCGTGGCCGCGTGGTTGCAGCCTACGAAGACAACGGCAGCTTCGTTGATGAGCGGGAAAAGCAGCGTCAGACCTTTTATGGCATCCTCGAAGCCGATCTCAGCGACGCCACCACCTGGACTCTGGGAGCCTCTAAACAGCGAGACGATGCCGTATCGGACTGGGGAAGTCTGCCCGCTGGCCCCAATGGAGAAAACCTGCACCTTTCGCGGTCGACATTTCTTAGTAACGACTGGGCATATTGGGATCGGGATAACATTACCGCCTTCACCGATGTCACCCACCGTTTCGACAACGGTTGGAGTGCCAGGCTGGCAGCTGCTCGAATCTGGGCGGAATCGAATACCTTCTCCAGTTACATTAATCCCCCGGTGGGTAATGCCTATACGCAGTCTTCCGGTCAATACCACAGCAAGGACGTACAGACTAACCTGGACGCAACCGTATCTGGCCCGTTCACGTTGTTTGGACGCGAGCATGAACTGGCATTGGGCGCCAGCCGCCGGCAAGAGCGGTTTGATCAAAAAGGAGGGTACTGGCCGACAGCAACGCCGGTTGATATCTACAACTTTGATCCCGGTGTCATTGCCAAGCCCAGCCTGAGCAACCGGCTTCCCTATTCGAGCAAGAATACGGCAACGGAAAAAGCTGTTTACGGTGTTGCCCGGTTTAATCCCATTGATCCGCTGCACGTTATCCTGGGTAGTCGCGTGACATGGTACGACTACGATAACCGTGCGAGCGATACCGGGGATTACACGGTAACCCGAGAGGTGACGCCCTATGCGGGGGTCATCTATGACTTGAATGACACCTACTCGGTCTATGCCAGCTACACCGAGATTTTCAAGCCGCAGACCGAGCAGGACTTGGGTGGATCCACGCTTGAGCCGATGACGGGGGAAAGCTACGAGATCGGCCTGAAGGGCGAGTACCTGGACGGTAATCTGAATGCCTCTATCGCGGTGTTCGATATGACCCAGCAGAACCGGGCCTACGCAGTGCCAGATCAGCCCACGCTTTGCCGAAACCAGAACCGCACCTGCTATGAAGCGGCAGGGGAGGTGCGCAGTCGTGGTATCGATACCGAGCTGTCAGGTGCCTTGACGCCCAACTGGGACATCTCGGCCTCCTACACCTTGGTGCTCAGTCAATACGTGAAAGATCAAACCTATAATAAGGGTACCTTGTTTGCCCCTGAGCAACCCAAGCACTTGTTCAAAGCTGCTACTACTTATCGCTTGACCGGAGCGCTGAGCGACTGGCGCATTGGTGCAGATGTGCTTGCCCAGAGCAAAACCTATAACCGTGTTGGGACCGGTCACGCCGTTCAGGATTCATATGCCGTTGTCGGGCTTATGGCGGGCTACCAGTTCAATGAGCACTGGGATGGACAGGTAAACCTGAACAATGTGTTCGACGAAAAGTACTGGCAAGGCATACCTAACTCCAGCGGTACAGGTGTCTATGGTGACCCGCGTAACGTCATGTTCAGTTTAAGGTGGAGCTTGTAACGCGTCTCTATGGGCTGGAAAAGAGTTTCCAGCCCATAGGACTGTTTAGCGTTCTTTGGATTGATAGGCCGATTAGGTGATATCGATAACGAACAAACCAGGCGGTGACTAAGCGCGTCTGGTTTGTCAGCTCCATGGGTGCAGCGCTATGGCAAGTCTCGGCCTTGCGTTGATGTAGTGACGAGCCGCGCGCTAAGCGACGGTTTTCAGCATGCCTCCATAAGGGATGCATAGCGCGGTTCTGGACTGAAGATCAGTCGCTTGCCGTGCCGTTATTCCAATGAAATAACGGTACGGCAATTCTGTATCGCAAATAGAGCGTCTCTGACCGTTAGGCGCTGGGCCGAGAAAAGTCATTTAAAAGTACCTTGCCATCCACCTAATCGTTGCGTTGGTAACGTATAACTGTCGCAAGGCAGATCAGCAGAGTAGGGCGGTACTCCACAGTGTTACAGCCCAGATCAGAAACGACCCCGCTGGAATCCCTCTCGGTTAGTCGCTATTTAGGGTCACTAGTGTATGATTGATGAAGATGAGATTAGCTAACGTCTCAACTTAAGAGATACGTACATCTAACTGTGGGCACATAACTATCCATTCGGAACGTTACGCTCGGCAGAATGTTTTAGGCAAACTACTCCTCTACAACAACCCCACCCTAGAGCGCTTGGCGTTTCGATGCTGCCACGTGAGTGTAGAAGGTGGGCCTTCCAGTAAGTGACAGGATCGATAAATCAGGAATATAGCGCATTATGCCCACCGTAACCTTGGCCTGCTAGTTCGATATGTTATATGGTTACAAATTGTTTCGCCGAAATGTGTTGTAGTTATGAACCGTCGTCGCCTTCTAAACTTCATCCTGGCAGGGCTGACGCTGCCAGCCTTTCCCAACGCCTTTGCCGCTTCAAGCGAGGTCCGCTCCGTAAGGGCATCACGTACCGCTGGTCGCTTTCGCCTAGTACTGGATCTCAATGGCCCGAGCCACTATCGCACGTTCACGCTCGACTCACCTCATCGATTGGTCATCGACTTACCTAATACGACGTTAGCCACCAATGTTTCAAAATTGGATGTTACCGGCTCAGCAATCAAAACGATTCGGGGTGGAGCCCATGGTACGACAGGCAGCCGTATCGTCCTCGAACTGAAGCAGCCAGTAAAACTCGACAGCCTGGTGCTTGGCCCGTCCGGCTCCTTTGGTGATCGACTGGTGTTTGACCTTCACCCAATGGGGCCTGCAACCACACAAGTAGCGCATGCGGCATCGACAGCTCGCGCCAAGAAGCGTCCCGGCCGTGATCTGGTGGTTGTCGTAGATGCTGGTCATGGTGGCAAGGACCCTGGATGCATCAGTGCTAAAGGTGCCTATGAAAAAAAGGTCGCCCTGGCGATTGCTCATAATCTAGCCAAGCGGATCAATAAGGAGAAAGGCTACAAGGCCAAGCTGGTACGGACCGAGGATATTTTCGTTCCACTGCGCAAGCGCGTGGACATCGCTCACCAGTATGACGCCGACATGTTTATCTCGGTCCATGCCGATGCAGCACCCAATCGCCGTGCCCGTGGGGCTTCTGTCTTTGCGCTTTCCAGCAGCGGTGCGACGTCTGCTATGGCTCGCTGGATGGCGAAGCGGGAGAACGATGCCGATCTTGTTGGAACCAATAGCCTGCCTCTGCAAGACAAGGATCCAGACCTCGCCAACGTTATTCTGGACATGTCCATGAGCACTACCATTGCTTCGAGCCTGGATCTGGGACACAGCGTACTAACGAGTCTGGGTACCGTTGCGAAGATACATCAGAAGCAGGTCCAGCAAGCTGGTTTTGCTGTGCTCAAGTCACCTGACATCCCGTCGATTCTGGTAGAAACGGGGTTCATGAGCAATGCTCAGGACAGCAAACGATTGCTCAATCCCCGTCACCAGCAAGTAGTCGCTGATCGTATATTTCATGGGGTACACACCTACTTCAGCCAGCGGCCACCGGTGGGGACTTACCTTGCAGATCAGAAGACAGCCGCAACGGCATGAGTTGATGTGGACTGACTGGAAATAAGCCAGTCAGTCCAACCAGGTCCCGAGAGTCAAGAACGCTGAGCAAGGAGCGATACCGAACAGGCCACCCTGCTTATTGCTTTATCAGGACCCACACCGCTCATTGTTGATAAAGCGTAGCGGTGTTACCTGCTCCGCTCTGCATGAGCGTTGCTGAATTAGCCGGCCCGGTAAATAACTCCGTAGGTCCGCGTTGGGAAATAAAGACTTCATTGGCAGTACCAAACTGGTCGACACGTGCCTGGCTATTGATGCCGGCCTGATCGACAGTGAGCTGATTGGCGTCTCCTTCCTGCGAGAAATACAGGGTGGTAATGGATGTTTCCTGGCTGACGTCTGCAAGATTGCTGGTGCCGGTAGATCGGCCAATGAGGGTCCTGGCTATTGTGTTTTGGTCGACGGTCAGCTCGTTTCCGTTACCGTCCTGGGCGACGTCTATCACGTTCAGGCCGCCTCCTTGAGTGTCCATTAAGGCTCAGTCAGTTACAAGACCGAGAAAGGAACCTATAGACCACCTTCAACAGGCTGGCAAAGCCATTGGTCCTGAAGTGCTGACAAGCAGGAGCACTTGCCAGCTGAGCGATGACGTTATGGCAAAGTAGGAGAATGCAAGCCTTAACTTCTGGCCATGATTGGTCATTACGTTTCATACCAATGAACGTGGCTGTATTACATAGGCATAATGATCGTCAGTCGTCGCTAATAGTATTCGGGAGAAGACATGCGAAACTGGGTGTTAATGACGTTGGCCTTGCTGGTACACGGAGTCGCTTATGGTGCCGGTGACGCAACGGCAGGGAAAAAGTATTTTACGTCCTGGTGTGGTAACTGTCATAAGGTGGGGACCTATGCCAGGGGCTCGTTCGGCCCCGCACTCAACGCTATTTTCGGACGCAAGGCAGGGGCTACTGAAGACTTCAACTATTCTGAGGCCATGAAAGCGTCAGGAATTGTCTGGAATGAGGAAACCCTCGCTGCCTACTTAAGGGATCCGGACAAGGTCGTACCCGGCACAAAGATGCGTTTCTGGGGAATGAGTAATGAGCAGCAGATTGCCGACCTGCTTGCCTATCTTGCGACCTTCCAGAATAAAGGACAGTAAGCGCTTGCTGCGCCAGAATCATATCAGGCGTCTGCTTTGAGTGAGTGGCTAGCCTTTACTGTGAGTCTGGCCAGGCCATCGATCAAAACGCCCGCCAATATGCCGATACCGTAAGCAACGATATCCATCCAGGAAAACGTAGTGCCCAAGGCAAGATGGCCTAGCGGATGGTGGCGAATCGCATTGATCCAGGGCGCCTGGTAAAGCTGCGTTGCCTCCACGGCACATGAAATACCAAACGCTGTTACCGCCAGGCATACAGCATTGGCGCGGCGCGCGATCAAAGCCAGACCTGTAAGGATCATGAGCGCCCAAAGCGCATCGCCTGGGTATTTTCCAAGAGCGTCAGGGATGATGATAGGAAACTGGCGAGAAGTTAGCCCGAGCGCTATTACAGCACAAAGGGCTAGACCAAGATGGAGTCTGTTACGGTTCCTTTGGGCGCAGTCAGCAGAAGAGCGTAATGAATTGAGAGTAATTTTATGCAGTCTCGATTACTGGTATGAATATGCTGTAGCAAACCTATCCTGTGGACGAGCCAGCTAAAGGCTGGTGAATTTTTCTAAATATCTTTTGCGGGACGATTTTAAAGCTTCAGACCGCTTTTTATTTCATATCTCTCTCGTCACGTTACGTCCCCTTAGGATCGTCAAGCACTTGATGCATTAAGTTCGATCCAAAATCGGATGGAACCATCTCCGCAGTCAGGCTTTCCCATTTTTAGACAGCACTTGGACACGTCCGCTGTCTTTATCCAAGCCGCCTTCATCTTTTCATCGCGGCGTCACTGACGAGAGGACTATTTTATGCCTACTGATAACCAGTACACCATGCAGAATCCCCTGACCCAATATCCCCAGCCAGAATTTCCGAAGCAGCCTCAAAATCCGCCCGGTCTCGCTCAGGACATGCAGCCACGCCCTGATCACGGTGAAACCAGTTACAAGGGATTTGGACGTCTTGCGGGCCGCAAGGCGCTTATTACCGGCGCGGACTCGGGTATCGGGCGAGCAACGGCAATCGCTTATGCGCGCGAGGGGGCCGACATCGTGCTGAATTATTTGCCTGAAGAAGAGGCGGATGCGAAAGAAGTTGTACAACTGATCGAAGCGGAAGGTCGTAAAGCGGTTTGCGTTCCGGGCGACCTGAAAAGCGAGGCCTTTTGCAATGAATTGATTGGCAAAGCCAAGGATGCACTGGGTGGACTGGATATTCTAGTCAACGTGGCAGGTAAGCAGACAGCCGTTGAAGACATCGCCAGTTTGACCACTGATCAATTCGACGCCACTTACAAGACTAATGTGTATGCGCTGTTCTGGCTATGCAAGGCGGCAATTCCGCATATGCCGGCCGGTGCCGCTATTATCAACACCACGTCCATTCAGGCCGTGCAACCGTCGGAAACCCTACTGGATTACGCGCCTACTAAAGCGGCGATCACTGCCTTTACCAAGGCGTTGGCCAAACAGGTCATTTCCAAGGGTATCCGCGTCAATGCGGTAGCACCTGGACCCTTCTGGACTCCACTTCAGCCCAGCGGCGGCCAGCCTCAAGAGAAGATTCCGTCGTTTGGCAGCGAGACTGTCTTCAAGCGGCCTGGCCAACCGGCAGAGCTGGCTCCGATCTACGTTATTCTGGCTTCCCAGGAGTCCAGCTATGTGACGGGTGAAGTATACGGCGCAACCGGCGGCATGGCCTGACGGATCGCATCATGCAGACGTTCGAGACGCACCGCATTGAGGGGTACGCGCCCCTGGAAAATTATGCTGCGTTAAGTGATGGCCGCTCGGTCGCCCTGGTAGCGGCTGACGGCTCCATCGATTGGTGGTGTGCCCCCAATATGGACTCACCCCCTCTGTTTGATCGTCTGCTAGATGCGCCCAGCGGTGGTTATTTTTCGATTACCCCTGTCCAACCTTACACAGCCCGACGTGCCTATCTGCAAAGCAGCAATGTACTGGAGACGTTGTTTGAGACCGACTCGGGTCAGGTCCGCCTGACCGAGTCGCTTAACAGTGGATCTGCTGGCCGGTTGCCCTGGTCCGAGCTAGGGCGACGTATTGAGGGCGTACAGGGTGAGGTAACGCTTAGTATCGAGTTAGTGCCTGGTACGCGAGGCCAGACCATCTCACCGTGGATTCGCCAGACACCGAACGGTGAAGTGATGCATATCGATGGTCTGATGGCCATGCTGTGCTACGGCGATGAGGTGGTGATTGATGAATGTACCGACCGGCTGGTGCGTGCACGCGTTACGTTGAAACAAGGGGACCGTACCGTATTGGCGCTGATGGCGGCCGAGAATGAGCCATTGGCTGTGCCAACACTTGAGGAAGTCGACAAGCGTATTGATCGCAGTGACATGGCGTGGCGGGAATGGGCTGAAGGTCTGCAATACCAGGGGGTGTTCAAGGAAGCAGTCATTCGTTCGGCTCTCGCGCTAAAACTTCTCTTGTATTCGCCAAGTGGCGCTATCGTGGCGGCACCTACATGTGGGCTGCCTGAAAGATTGGGAGGCGACAAGAATTACGAGTACCGCTATGCATGGGTACGAGATGCGGTGTTTACCATCAAAGCATTTCTGCGCATTGGTGCCATGGCAGAAGCACAGGCTGCGCTGGCGTGGTTGCAGAACGTCATCCGCCGGCACGGCCACCGTCTACACACCTGCTTTACTCTGGAGGGCGACAAGGCGCCGGAAGAGCGGGTGATCAATGTGCCGGGCTATCGAAAGTCCAGCCCTGTTCGAGTAGGCAACCGAGCAAGTTATCAATGCCAGCTGAGCATGTATGGCGATCTTTTAGAAACCATCCTCATGTATGTGGAGGGCGGTCATATCCTGGATTTTAATACCGCCGGAATGCTGGTCGAGCTGGCCAATCTCTGCGCTGATCAATGGCATTGCAAGGACGCCGGGATGTGGGAGCTGGAAGAAGAGCAGCATTACACCATGTCCAAGTTAGGCTGCTGGTTTGCCTTGGATCGAGCAGTCAAGTTGGCAGAAAAGGGTCACATTCCCGATACGATGCAAAAGCGCTGGGAGCGTGAGCGTGACCGTATCCGTAATTGGATTGATGAACATTGCTGGTCCGAGGCCAAGCAGGCTTATACCTTCTATGCCGGTACTGACAAGCTGGACGCCGGCCTCTTGCTTGCTATTCGCTTCGGCTTTGAGAGCAAGCAGCGGTTGATCACCACGTGTGAAGCAATCCATCGTGAACTGGCGCGCGGCCCGCTGGTGTATCGCTATAGCGGTGCGGAGAAAGAAGAGGGCGCGTTTCTGGCCTGTTCGTTCTGGCTGGTTGAAGCTTATGCTGTGCTGGGTGACAACGAGCGCGCCAAGGCATTGATGGAGGACGTGCTGAAGGTATCAACCAACGGGGTGGGGTTGATGACCGAGATGATGGACCCCCAGACCGGCGAAGCACTGGGCAACTTCCCTCAAGGTTTAAGTCATCTTGCCATGATCCATGCCATTCTGGCCGTTGATGACCCTGCCAAGACCGAGTCCTGAATAAGAGCGGTTAACAAAACCTCTCTAATGAGCGCAGACAGACGATGCTAAGGATTGGGACAGAGTTAATAGGTATCAAGCCTGCGTTTGCCTGCACAGGCCTGACTAAAAGTCAGGTTTTGTAGCGACTCTAATACTTCTCTTCCCAAGCGGCCTTATACCCGCTCAAACCTGTAATTAATGTCTTCTTGAAGACGAAGGTTTCAAATCACAAAGCCTGACAATTACCGGATTATTTCTTCTTCTCTGAAAGGATAACGGTAGTTTCTCACGGGATTAGACCTTCGCCGCGAGTGGGTGGAAGCGCGGGGGAGTCAGGTCTACCATGGAGGAAGCCAATCTTTAGCTACTGCCTTTGGAGTTCTTATGCACGCGTCATCGTCCGTCGCTCCTGCTGTAGACGACGCCATTGCTCATGACAGGGAGGCGCTTATTCACCATTTGAAAGGGGTGGTCGGCCCTCAGCACGTATTGACCGACCCCTCTCGCACAAAGCGATTTCGCAGCGGGTATCGCTTTGGTACGGGTGATGCGATTGCCGTCGTTCAGCCAGGTTCGCTTCTGGAGCAGTGGGAGGTGGTCAAGGCGTGTGTGAAAGCCAATACGATTATCATCATGCAGGCGGCCAATACAGGGCTTACAGGCGGATCAACGCCCGACGGCAACGATTACGACCGTGACATTGTGCTCATCAATACCATGCGCATGAAGAAGATCCAGCTGATCATGAATGGAGAGCAGGTGATCTGTTTTCCTGGGTCCACCCTTGATCAGCTGGAGCGAGAGCTGAAAGTTCACGGCCGGGAGCCTCATTCGGTGATTGGCTCCTCTTGCATCGGTGCGTCCGTGCTGGGTGGTGTCTGTAACAATTCAGGCGGTTCGCTCATCCAGCGCGGCCCGGCTTATACCCAGATGGCGCTTTATGCACGTCTGGATGAGCACGGTGAGCTTCATCTGGTCAATCACCTCGGTGTTGCGCTAGGCAGTACACCGGAGGAAATCCTGACGCGGCTGGATAATCACCAGTACAGTGAAGCCGATATCGAACGTGACGCAGGGGCCGGTTCTGACAGGGGTTACACCAGCCATGTGCGGGAAGTGGATGCCGCTACCCCGGCGCGCTTCAACGCCGACACGAGCCGCTTGTACGAGGCTTCTGGCAGCGCAGGAAAGCTGGCTGTTTTTGCGGTTCGGCTGGATACCTTTCCCATCGAGAAAGATACCGCGGTTTTCTATATCGGCACTAACGATACCGCCGATCTTACGGAAATCCGGCGGCATATGCTCGCCAACTTTCCGCAATTACCCATTGCCGGTGAGTACATGCATCGGGATGCCTTCGATGTCGCAGAAGCCTACGGCAAAGACACTTTTCTCATCATCGACCGCCTGGGCACCGAACGGCTGCCCAAGTTGTTCTCGCTCAAGAGCCGTTTCGATGAGGTATTCAACCGTTTCAGCTTTCTACCATCGCACCTCGGTGACCGGGTTCTGCAGGCACTGAGCCGGTTGTTCCCAAGCCATCTGCCCAAGCGAATGAAAGCGTATCGGGATCAGTATGAGCATCATTTGATACTCAAGGTCGCGGGCCCTTTGATCGATGAGACGCAGCGTTACCTGGACAGCTTTTTCGGTCAAGCCCGTGGTGCCTATTTCAGGTGTACCGCTGAGGAGGGGCGCAAGGCGTTCCTGCATCGCTTTGCCGCTGCCAGCGCAGCTATACGTTATCGGGACGTTCACCCTAAGGAGGTGGAAGACATCGTGGCGCTGGACATTGCATTGAGACGCAATGACCGGGAGTGGTTCGAAACGCTTCCCGCTGACCTCGATGGCAAGCTTGTCCATAAGCTGTACTACGGTCATTTCTTCTGCCATGTTTTCCATCAGGATTACATAGTCAAGAAAGGTAATGACTGTCTGGCGATTGAGCATCGCATGTGGGACTTACTGGATCAGCGCGGTGCAGAGTATCCGGCAGAACACAACGTGGGCCATCTCTACCATGCCAAGCCGGGCCTAAAAGCGTTCTACCGCAAGCTCGATCCATGCAATAGCTTCAACCCAGGCATCGGTCACACCAGCAAGTGCAGCCATTGGGCAGAGCCGGGAATACAGGCGGGAAGGGTGATTGAGTAAAGAAATTAGATGCTGAGTTAAATCAGGCGAAGAGAATAAATGACCGCCTTAGAACGGGTAACCGTGGGGAAACTAAAGCGGTCGATATAAATGTTACGTATCGAATGTTAAGAAATGATGAATGCGCGATGAAGGAAGCATGACGGCTTACCAGTATGTCTCCGATCATCAAGAACAAAGACCCAGGATTGGCATGTCTGTTTTTATCTTAGAAGAGGTAAAAGACCGTAGCCATATCGCTAGATATCATTTTGATATTAGTCAATGATAAAGCCGCTGAACGGTCTAAAAGGATAGATAGACGGTATTTTCGTAATGTGATCTGCGGCACATAATAGCCCGCCTCTTTTCAGGTCTCATGGAGGGTGATGGCGTGGCGGAAAGAGATAAGGCGAGACGGCTCGTAGAGCTGCAGAAGGAAATTCGTCAGTACCAGATAAAGGTAGACCAGGCCCGCCTGCTCGTCCAGAAAACTTTTCTGGATTACTCGGAAGCCTATAATACCTTGAGTTTGCTGGAGGCTCAGCTTGAAGCCGAATGGCAGCATCAGGGCGTTAGTGCCTGACAACTGTGTTTTATTCAGGCTGGGCGATTCTGGTTCGCGTAATCAGTTTTCTAATTGATAATTCAATAGCCCCGATTTTCAAATCGCTTCTGCCCTGTATCCTATGGCTGCGTATAACGCTTGAGGAGCAGGGTCGTGAGCAAGACGCGAGTAGGGGTCATCTTTGGCGGTCGCTCTTCGGAGCATGAGGTTTCATTACAATCCGCCAAAAATATTGTCGACGCCATCGACAAGGCGAAATTCGAGGTCATTCTTATCGGAATCGACAAGGAAGGCCGATGGCATCTCAATGATGCGTCCGATTATCTGCTTCACGCTGAGAACCCCGCGCTCATTGCACTCAATCGGTCCAATCGAGCCTTGGCCCTTGTGCCAGGACAGCGTGAGCAGCAACTGATTGAAACCTCCTCTGCCCAGGCGCTGGGGCAAATTGATGTCATTTTCCCGATTGTGCATGGCCCCTTGGGCGAAGACGGCTCTCTTCAAGGGCTTCTCCGCATGGCCGATCTGCCTTTCGTGGGGTCTGGCGTGCTGGGGTCTGCTGTCTGCATGGATAAGGATGTTACCAAGCGGCTACTGCGCGATGCGGGATTACCGATTACTCCTTTCCTGACGTTCAGCCGCCTGACCGCTGCCCGCACTTCATTCAGTGAGGTCACCGCAGCGTTGGGGACGCCGGTGTTCGTCAAACCTGCCAATCAAGGTTCGTCCGTAGGTGTCAGCAAGGCGGAAACGGAAGCCGAATACCTTGATGCGATGGCTCAGGCATTTGCCTACGATACCAAGGTGTTGGTGGAGCAGGCCGTCAAGGGCCGTGAAATCGAGTGTGCAGTTCTCGGAAACGAGGAGCCGGTCGCCAGTGCGTGCGGAGAAATCGTTGTGCACAGTGGTTTCTACTCATACGACACCAAATATATCGATGATGCAGCGGCTGAGGTCAATGTCCCGGCGGATCTGCCATCTGCGATCAGCGAGCGCATACGCTCACTGGCGTTGGACGCATTCAAAGTGCTGGGATGTTCAGGACTGGCAAGGGTAGATGTGTTTCTGACAGCCAGTGGCGAGGTCTTGATCAATGAGGTCAATACCCTCCCAGGCTTTACTAATATCAGCATGTATCCTAAGCTCTGGGAGGCTAGCGGGCTGTCTTATCAGGATTTGATCACCCGGCTGATTGAGCTGGCGCAGGAGCGTCATGCCCAGGAGCGTGCACTTAAGCATTCACGTTAGTCGAGAAGAAGGCTAAGGCAGTCCGCCTTAGCCTTACAGCCTTACAGCCTTTTGAGCCGCGGGTTTGGCAAGGATGCCGTCGGCCCGGAACATGGCCTTGATACCCCGCACGGCCTGACGAATACGGTCCTGGTTTTCGATCAACGCGAAGCGGACATGGTCGTCCCCGTAGTCTCCAAATCCAATCCCGGGTGAGACCGATACCTTGGCATCCGCCAGCAGCTTCTTGGCAAATTCAAGCGAGCCCAGGTGCGCATAGGCTTCAGGGATTTTGGCCCAGACATACATCGATGCCTTTGGGTTCTCAACCATCCAGCCCGCTTCATGCAGACCTTTCACCAATACATCCCGACGTTGTTGGTACTGCGCAGCAATATCACGTACGCATTGCTGATCGCCTTCCAGTGCCGCAATCGCAGCTACCTGTAATGGCGTAAATGTCCCGTAATCGTGATAACTCTTGATACGCGCCAGCGCACTGACCAACTCGGGGTTGCCTACCATGAAGCCGATTCGCCAGCCGGCCATGTTGTAGCTTTTTGACAGAGTGAAGAACTCGACGGCGATGTCCTTGGCACTCGGTACTTGCATGATGGACGGTGCCTTCCAGCCGTCGAACACGATGTCGGCATAGGCGAGGTCGTGAACGACCAGAACGTTGTGTTGCTTGGCCAGGGCGATGACGCGTTCGAAAAACTCAAGCTCAACGCATTGAGCCGTGGGATTGGATGGAAACCCAAGGATCATCATCTTTGGCTTGGGAATACTTTCGCGAATAGCCCGCTCAAGCTCGGCAAAAAAGTCCATACCCGGTACCAGCGGTACGGAGCGTACCTGGGCACCGGCAATAACAGCACCATAAATATGGATCGGGTAGCTGGGGTTAGGTACCAGTACCGTGTCGCCAGCGTCCAGGGTTGCCAGCATAAGATGGGCGAGACCTTCCTTTGACCCAATCGTGACGATGGCTTCGGACTCCGGATCAATTTCGACTGAATAACGATCCTGATACCAGCGCGAGATGGCGCGGCGCAGGCGAGGGATGCCTTTAGAGCTGGAGTAGCCGTGAGTGTCTTCACGCTGGGCAACCTGGCACAGCTTTTCCACAATGTGAGGCGGTGTGGCGCCGTCCGGATTACCCATGCTCAGGTCGATGATGTCCTCGCCACGACGGCGAGCGGCCAGCTTGAGTTCAGCGGTAATGTTGAAAACGTAAGGGGGGAGACGATCAATACGCGTGAAGCGACGCATGGAGTTGGAGTCAGCCATGTTTTCCTCGATAGACGTAAGCGCCCGGAACCGTCCGAGCGACGCAGGTCACAGCATGTGACGTGACATGACTGTAGCCGAGAGAACAGCGAAGCGGCATAGACAGTTTTCTTTTTATTTAATGACCTTCTGTATTACACACCCTTCGAAAGGCCTGCGATCAGCTTGCCCAGGAGCTGATCGAGTTGATGCTGTTCTGCGGCGGTCAGTGCGGCCAATACCTTGCGCTCGTTTTCAACATGTGGCGCCAGCATCTCATCGATCAGCATTCGCCCTTTGTCTGTCAAGGCGACCAGTGTACCGCGGCGGTCAGAGGGGTGTTTGCGCCGTTCTATCAATTCGGCGCGCTCCAGACGATCCAGGCGGTTGGTCATGCCACCTGAAGAGATCATTGCCGCCTCATAAAGCGCCGTTGGCGTCAATGCAAATGGCGCTCCCGAGCGCCGCAGGGTGGCCAATACATCAAACTCGCCCGGATGCAATTCATAGCGGGCAAAGAAGGGATTAATGTAATCCCGCGTAATCAGCTGGGCAAGCTCGCCAAATCTCCCCAGAACCTGCATGGGGAAGGGGTCTATATCCGGCCGTTGGGTTTTCCACTGCTGAGCAGCAAGCAGAGCTCGATCAGTCATATTTTATCCTAATATCTTGACGTTAAGATACTTTGCATTAAGGTAATTATAAAGAGGTCAATCCAGACAATCAAAAAGGAGTTGTGCATGACTGCTTCGAACCACACCTATAGAACCTGGCCAGTAGTGTTGGCCCTGATGCTGGTCAGCCTTAACCTAAGGCCCATCCTGGCTGCGATTGGACCATTGCTCGATGAAATCCAGCATACGACTGGGCTTACCAATGCTTCGGCAGGTCTGCTGACGACATTGCCCGTATTCGCAATGGGCGTGGGTGCCTTGTTTGGTTCACGGCTTCAGGTGCTTTTGGGGGAATATAAAGGGGTTATGGCTGGCGTAGTGGCGATTGCGTTTGCAGGTGTATTACGCTGGCTGCTGCCTTCGGCAACCGGGCTTGTCTTGACGGCCATGCTTGCAGGGCTGGGTATCGCGTTGGTACAGGCGCTACTGCCCGCTTATATCAAACGTCACTTTCCTACCCGTGTAGGTATGCTGATGGGCCTTTACACCACCGGTATCATGGGTGGGGCCGCGCTTGCTGCAGCGTCAGCGTCGCCGCTGACACAGATCACCGGTAATTGGGAAATCACTTTTGCCCTGTGGTCCGTTCCTGCAGTCCTGGGTGCGCTGGCGTGGAGGCAGACTGCCTCACATGAAACTGCACCGGCCGCCACCGCGCCCGTCCGGCTCCCGTTAGGTGCCGGTAGAGCCTGGTTGCTGATGGCGGCTTTTGGTATCGGTACTGGTGCGTATACATTGGTACTCGCCTGGCTCCCGCCGTTCTATGTTCAGTTGGGGTGGTCTGCAGCTGACAGCGGCTATCTGCTCGGCGCACTGACGCTAACGGAAGTAGCAGCAGGGCTTTCCGTATCAATGTTCATCGGCCGCTTTCCTGATCGGCGTGTTCCGTTATTAGGTATGTTGCTGCTGATATTGGCGGGGTTGGCAGGGCTCGTGATCGCGCCTTTGTCGATGGCTATTCCTGCTGCCGTATTGCTCGGTATCGGAATCGGCGCACTGTTTCCGCTCTCCCTGATCGTGACTATGGATCACGTCAGCGATGCCAAAGGCGCCGGCGCATTGATGGGGTTCGTACAAGGGGGCGGTTACATCATTGCCAGCGGTATGCCCTTCCTGGCGGGGTTGATACGAGAACACTCAACCAATCTTTCCCAGGCATGGCTGCTGATGGCATTCGGTATTGTGGTGCTGATAGCAATCGTGATGCGTTTTAAGCCTGCCGCTCAGTTCGAGTCTCATAGCTGGCGTTTACAGCCTCGCTAGGTGCTACCTTGGCGGTCAGTCTGGTCCAGCACCGATCGCCTTTCCATTTAGGGTGGCTGACTCGCATCCCGGTTTGAGTCGAGCGGCTGCGTGGCCAAGGGCAGCGAAGCCTTTCTGGACCCTCTGGAGATAAACCAGATAGGGTTCGTATGTCAGTGTGCAAAATAATGCATACCGCCATCTACCGGAATAACCGCGCCGGTGATGTAGCGTGCCAGTGGTGAGGCGAGAAACGCGACCAATGCAGCAACGTCTTCAGGCTGGTCAAAATAACCGGCCGGAATATGACGCTGAACGAAGTCGGCCCTGGCTTCAGCAGAAGGGTGCAGCTGGGTCATGACCTGCCTGCTATGGATTCGACCCGGTGCAATACAGTTGACGGTAATGCCTTGCACCGCGACCTCACAGGAAAGTCCCTTCGACCAGAGATGTAGGGCACCCTTGGCTGCGCTCGCCGCGTTCAGGCTGCGCGGCTCCATGGACCCGCTGATTGAAATGATCCGACCCCAACGTCTGTTCTGCATAGCAGGAAGTACGGCATGGGTCAGCCGCCGGGCTGCAATGAAATTGATCAGAAAGGCTTGGCGCCACTCCTCTTCGCTTGCCATCAATGCGACAGGACGCGAGGCGCCTGCGGCATTGACCAGAATATCAATGACGCTGCCTTCGATCGCTTCAAGCACACTGTGCAACGCATCTTCGTCAGCCAAGTCCCCTGTAAGAAGCTTTACGGTAGGGGCGCCCAGCATGGACGCCTCACAAGCAACGGCCTGCAACCGCTCCGTATCCCTGGCAAGCAGAACGAGGTTGACACCCTCGACAGCCAATAGCTTTGTAATACCAGCCCTTATGCCAGCGATTGCACCCGTGGCCAGCGCCGTCTTGTCATCAAGACAGATATCCATGATTACCACTCCTGGCTAACCAGATCGTGTATGGCGTCCGCAAGCGTGTCGACTTCCGCTTCGCTGATGATCAATGGCGGTAACAGGCGAATAGTATTTTCCCGCGTGACATTGATTAGCAGGCGATGCCGGTCAAGCGCCTGTTGCATCAATGATCGGCAGGGCTTATTCAACTGAATGCCCAGCAGGAGACCATGGCCGCGTATTGCCTGAACCTGTGGGAGGTGGCTCAAGCGGTTCTCGAGGCGGTCCTTGAGTTGTGTACCCCGTTGTGCCGCATGCAGGACCAAGCCTTCTTCCTTGATAACATCCAGCACCGCACATCCCACTCGACATACGAGCGGATTTCCACCAAAGGTACTGCCATGGCTTCCTGGTGTGAAAAGATCGGCAGCAATGCCGGCTGCCAGGCAAGCGCCAATAGGTAAGCCATTGGCAAGCGCCTTGGCGATTGTAACGACGTCGGGTTGGATGCCTTCATGTTGATAGGCGAACCAGGCACCTGTACGACCCATGCCGCTCTGAATTTCATCCAGCATGAGCAACCAGCCGTTGCGCGTGCAATGCGTACGTAACGCGGTAAGGTAACCCACGGGTGGCGCTATCACGCCGGCTTCTCCCTGAATGGGCTCAACCAGCAATGCTACAATCTGGTCACCGTACCGTTGGGTTACGGCGTCAAGTGCGTCCAAGTCACCAAACGGTATCCTGACAAAGTCGTTGATCAACGGCCCGAAGCCGTTGCAGACACTAGGGCTGTCGCTGGCGGATATCATGGCGAGCGAGCGTCCATGAAATGCATTTTCCATCACGACCACTTTGGGTGTTAGGACGCCTTTATGCTGAGCATACCGACGGGCAAGTTTAAAAGCGGCCTCGTTGGCCTCCGAGCCCGAATTGCCAAAGAACACGCGCTGCATACCCGTAAGTTGTGTCAGACGCTCGGCCAACTCGTGCTGCCAGGTAATGCTGTAGTGATTGGAGGTGTGCATCAGCAGGTCGGCCTGCTCCTGAATGACTTGGGTAATCCGCGGGTGGGAGTGACCGATATTGGTTACTGCAATACCCGCAACAGCATCTAGATATTCAATTCCTTGCTGATCCCAAACTCGCGTTCCCTTGCCCCTTACAAAGCTGACCGTCAACGGGCTATATGTCTGCATCAAGGGCAGGGATGAGCCTGTAAACGCAGACGTCTGGTCAAATCCGAAGGTAGAGGTTGAAGAGATAGCTGTCATAAAGCCTCCTATTAGAGAAGGCTTGAGTATCTTTATGTAGCAATATGAGATAAACGCTATGATTGTTCTATCACTTTGAATCCAGGCTTTAAAATGGATCTTTATCAAGCCATGACGGTGTTTGTACGTGTAGTCGAAAGTGGCAGCATGACTGCAGCAGGTGAACAGTGTGGGTTGTCCACTACGATGGTCGGCAACCATCTCCGCGCGTTGGAGAAGCGCCTCGGCATGAGTCTTTTGCGCAGGACTACTCGGCGGCAAAGCCTGACAGAGTTCGGGTCGGTCTATTATCAGCGGTGCGTCGAGGTGCTGGGTCTCGTAGCCGATTCGGAGCGTCTGGCTGAGCAGGCGCAGGCTAACCCTCATGGAGTCTTACGTCTCACGGCACCGCCCACGTTTGGCTCGGAATGCCTGATGCCTGCCTTGGCAGACTATCTGGCCCAGTACCCAGAAATCAGGCTCGACGTGGTATTAACGGATCGAGTGGTCGATCTGGTTGAGGAGGGTTTCGATGTCGCCATTCGCCTGGGCACGCTGGATGCGTCACGGCTCATTGCCCGACCACTGATGGACTATGGCCTGACGATATGTGCATCGCCTCAGTATCTACAGCGGCATGGTTACCCAGAGCGGCCGGAAGAGCTTTCCCACCACGAATGCTTGTCCTTCGCCTATCCTGCCGGCACGGAGTGGCGATGGACCGAAAAGCGTTGGTGCTTGAGCGGACCGGAAGGCGAGGTTTCCATCGATATCAGTGGCCGTGTCATAGTCAACAGTGCCCAGGGGCTTCGGCAGGCCGCGCTTAGTGGGATCGGGATCGTTATGCTACCTAACGTCCTCGTGTGGCAAGATCTGCAGCAGGGCAGGCTGGTCAAGCTGCTGGACCATTATCAATTGCCCAGCAGGCCCATGCACCTAGTCTATTCCCAAGACCGTTATCGCTCACCCAAACTCCGCAGTTTTGTTGATTATGCGTTAGAAACATTTAGGTAAGGATACTGCTCTCCGCTCAACCATAGCTGTTGTCAACTGGCACAACTTTTGCTTTTATCTTGCTGCCCTTAAGTTAACGCCTCGATAACCGATACGTATAACAGGTGGATCATGTGCTTAATGACTTGTCAATAGCACTGGTCGAGCGAATTGATACTGAACATTCAGATGTAGTTCATCACGATCAATCATGAAAACACGTTATACAGGCACGGCGAACAGATTGCTAAATCCTGCTGCACAGCAGGAGGGTAGCGCTTTTGATCTTACAAAGGATGAATATGCGTTCATCAATCTGATCCTGAGGGAGCACGCGTCCAATGATGGACGTGCAGATGGTCAAGCGGCAGACGCCAATTTAATGACTGATCTTTCAGATACAGAGCTGAGGAGCGAGTTTTCCAATCAGGCCCAGATGCTTGATGCTGCCATGACGCTGATCGATGCTTCCTCTTTTTCCGGTCAGGAAACACTGGAGCAGGCGGCCCTCGAATGCCTCAAGCTGGCACGTGCCCTGGTTGGGCAGTTGATGGGCCAGCCTGGAAGCAATGAGGTACCTTCAGTAGGATGATGCGTTTTACTCTCCGTCTCTGTTCATCCAGCTGTTGATTTCTGCGAAAGAAACGGCGCTTTCGGCAAAGCCGAATGTGCCTTCATCGCGAGCTTCCAATGCCGCTGCGATAAATCCACTCCATGCCGCTCGCGCCAATGAGCTACCCAGACTTATCCGTTTGACTCCCGCTTCGGCCAGCTCACTCACGCTATAGTTCGCTCCAGACAGGCCCATCACAACATTGACTGGCTTGGATACGGACTCGCAAATCAGCCGTATGGCTTCCAGATCAGGCAGCCCGGGCGCATACAAGACATCTGCTCCTGCTGCTTCGTAGGCTTGGAGACGCCGCACCGTATCATCGAGGCTTGCACCACCACAGGTATAGGTCTCAGCACGTGCGACCAGCATGAAAGGGTAACCCAGCTCCTTCACGGCTTCAGCTGCAGCCGCGATACGCTCCACCGCATGGTTGAAATCGTAGAGAGGCGAGCTTGCGTTGCCGGTGGCATCCTCGATCGAGCCGCCTGCCAGTCCTATTTCAGCCGCCCGCTGTATCGTTTCGCTCACTGCTTCTGGCGAGTCACCAAAGCCGTTTTCCAGGTCTGCGCTGACCGGCAGGTCGGTTGCCAGAACGATACTTTCCGCATTGGCCAACACGCAATCACGGGAAAGGCTCCCGCGTGCATCCTGGCGCCCCAGGCTGAAGGCTAATCCTGCGCTGGTCGTTGCCAAGGCCTCGAAGCCAAGCCGGCTCAATATGCGGGCGCTACCGGCATCCCATGGATTGGGCAGGATCAGCGGTTGATCATACGTATGAAGCTTCTTGAAGAGTGCCGCTTTCTCGAAAACATCCATGGCTAGGTCCTTTCAGGCTCAATAGTCAGGTAATTCTTGCAGCTGCTTTGACGACGTGCAGTCAAACCGGGTCCTGCATCTTGACGCAGTCATTGCTGGAGCAGACCGCCGTCTGTCAGCGGAAACAAGGGATGCGATTTCCTGAACTGAATTGAGACGGAGTCGACTAATCTCATCAATGGCCTATGGAAGCGACAGCTGGCACTAAACTCTTTTAAACGTCGTGTCTCAAAGCTCGCGTACAGGGATCCATCGTCAGGATCTTCACTTTCAGGGCATTTTTATCAGAGCCGCGCCCAGGCTCAACATTATGGATATGCCGAATGGACGCCTACGCCGTGCTTAATGAAGAGCTTACCCTTTTAGCCAGCAGCGACTCACTGCCACCCTATGACCGTAAGCTTGCCTCATCGATTCTCTATCGCCTGCTGATGGAAGAGTCAGGCGAGATGTCTCAGATCTGCCGGTCCTCCATTCTGACCGTTCTGGCTATGTTGATTCGTGAAGATGTTGAAAAGAACAACAAGCAAGCCATCGCAACGACCAATCAGATTCTTGAGCGTATCAAGCAGTAATAAAAGTCCGCCTCATGCGCCTGAGTTCTAGAGCTCAGGCAGGCATCGACTCGGACAGGCGATAAAGCTGGAGCTGTTAAACGCTCCCTGACAGCTTACTCACCACCTACCAACCGGTCGAGATCTATGGGGTCTCCCGGCTGGGTATGCAGTTTTTCTCTTAAATCTTCAAACATCTGGTCGTAATCCTCGTGATGCGTAAAGACGCTCGCCTTGGGTAGAGGCACACCATAGCGGCGCAGGCGATGATCAATTTCCGCCAGGAAGTTATAGGCTTCGTCTCGGTGCATGGAAAACTTTTCTTCTACCGCACGTTGGCCCACGTGACCTGAGAGGTAAAAGTGAGCATGCTGGTTTGAGGAAACAGGGTCGACCGTATATTCCAGTAGCAAATGCATGGCAGGAAGGTATCCATTGGCAACCTGATCGACTTCGATGCGGCCGGGCACGAACATGAGCAAACTCCTGCAGAAATGATCACTAACGTTTCAACGCTGCTGGTGGATGATGTAACCGTCAAATCAGCAGCGACAGTATGAATGTCCAGACGCAAACATACGCCAACAGTGCCAGGCTGTACTGAAGCACCATTCTCATAATCGAAGATTCAGCGCCTACCTGATCCACGGCGGCTGCGGCAATGGCGATCGATTGCGGTGAAATCAGCTTGGCCATCACGCCTCCGCTGGTATTGGCGGCGACAAGCAGTGCCTGGCTGGTGCCAATCTGAAGCGCTGTCACGGATTGCAGATGGGCAAATAGCGTGTTGTTGTTGACCACCGAGCCGGTGATAAAAACGCCCAGCCAGCCGATAGCAGGAGAAAGCAGTGGAAAGATGCTTCCGGTTTCTGCCAAGGCAAGCCCGATGGTAGAAGAGGCACCTGAAAAATTGGCGATATAGGCAACACCCATGATGAGGCAGATCATGATCAAGGGACGCCACAGCTCTTTTATGGTCTGCTTCAACTGCTCGCCTGCACCCTGCCATGAAAGCGTAGGAGAAAGCAGTGTGGTTAACAGTACTGAAAGTAGAATGGCTGTTCCCGGCGCGCTGATTAGCGCAACGCTCCAGGTAGCGGGTAAGGTATGAGCTACAGCGGCAATTGGTGGAATTTCTTCGATCTGCTGATGAAGAAACGGGGCATTCAATTTGAGCACGCTGGCCGCTAGCGGGCCCTGCGCTGCAAACAGCGATTTGAATGCGGGCAGGCTCCACAGCAGCACGATTCCGGTCAGAATATAAAAAGGCGACCAGGCTGCCAGAACCTGCATCAGAGACCAACGCTGTGTAGAGCGTGGCGGTGCGTCAGACTCGCGATAGATACGGCTGGGCTGCCAGACCTGCATGAATAGCGCTAGGGCCCCCATGGATACAAGCGGAGCGATGATATCCACCAGCTCCGGTCCTAGCAGATACAGCGTAAGCGTCTGCAGACCACTGAATAGCACGCCGATCAACAAAAGGACCGGCCATGTTTCACGGATGCCACGCAACCCATCCAGTACCAGGATCAAGAGCATCGGGATAAGCAGGGTGGCTGGCTGAACAATGGCGATCATCATCAGCGCCATGTCATCCAGCGGCACAGAGCCTTGTTGCGCGCCAACAATTACCGGGATTCCGATGGCGCCATAGGCGCCAGCCGCAGCATTGGCCAGCAGGCACAGCATGGCAGCCTTGAGCGGCTTGAAACCCAACTCGACCAGAAGCGCCGCGCAGATGGCAATAGGTACACCAAAGCCTGCAGCACCCTCGAGAAAGCCACCAAAGCAGAACGCAATCAAGATGACCTGAATGCGCTGATCTTCAGAAATGGTGGCAATACTGCCACGGATGACATCAAACTTGCCGCTCTTGACTGCCAGTTTGTAAAGCCACACCGCCATCAGCACGATATAGCCAATCGGCCATAAACCGTTGGCGATGCCCAACAGTGCGGCGCTCAGGATTTTGCCAAGGGGCATGCCGAACAGAAACAGAGAGGAGACCACGGCAATGCCCAGGGTCAGCAGGGAGGCGGTCAGCCCTTTCAACTTGAGAAGCGTCAGTGCTGCCAGAAAGAACAAGATAGGAACAGCGGCCACCAAAGCCGAGAGATAGGCGTTACCAAGCGGGTCGTATAGTTGTTGCCACATGACGGGGCTCCCTTAGCGGCCGGCCGGATCCCTGTTGATCAGCACATTGGAGCATGCTGTCCCGTTCACCAGGCATTCCAGGTTACGGAGTGTCACCTCGGAAATCTCGCGTAGCGCTTCGACGGTAAAGAAGCCCTGGTGTCCGGTCACAATTACATTGGGAAAGGTCATCAGCCGCTGGAAGACATCGTCATCAATGATGTCGGATGAGCGATCATGGAAGAAGAGGAAACTTTCCTGCTCATACACATCAATGGCCAGGGCGCCTAACTGACGGCTCTTCAGTGCCTCTATAACAGCGGCCGTGTCCACCAGTCCGCCGCGGGAGGTATTGACGAGCATGGCGCCGGGCTTCATCTCGGCCAAGGTGCGTTCATTGATAATGTGGCGGGTTGCGTCCATCAAGGGGCAGTGCAACGTCACGATGTCCGATTGTGCCAGTAGCATGTCGAGGTCAACGAAATCCCCAAGCGTCTTGAATTCAGGCGCAGGCATGGGATCGTATCCCAGCAGGCGACAGCCAAATCCTTTCAGGATGCGGGCCGTTGCCAAACCGATTTTGCCGGTGCCGATAACCCCGACCGTTTTGCCATGCAGCGTAAACCCCAGCAGCCCCTCCAGCATGAAATTGCCTTCGCGGACGCGGTTATAAGCCCGATGCGTATGCCGGTTAAGCGTAAGGATAAGCGCAATGGTGTGCTCGGCCACTGCTTCGGGTGAATAGGCAGGGACACGCGCAACAAAGAGTCCTAGTCGCTCGGCAGCGTCGAGGTCTACATTATTAAAACCTGCACAACGCAGGAGAATCGCATTGACCCCATATTCCTTGAGTGTTTCGAGAACAGGCGCATCGAGTTGATCGTTGACGAAGGTGCAAATGGCGTCGCTGCCCTGCGCGAGCGCAACGGTTTGAAGCGAGAGCGGGACATTTTGATAGGTGAACTCGAAGTTGTGATGGGCGAAATGGTGTCTATTGGCTTCGTCAAGAAACCGCTGATCGTAGGGCTGGGCGCTGAAAACAGTGATTTTCATGCGATCTCCTCAAGTCACAAAAGAACGAAGTGGTCGTCCCACGTCTGCTACTGCACGGCCAGTATGGCAATGCCCACGTCTGATACAGATACCCCAAGCCTAGACGAAACCGTCTAGGCTGCTACTTCAACATGGGGTTCACTGAGCCTGAGCACCAAAACTGCGAATTGTGCAAACATCCTGAGAAAGCTTGTGCTGGTAAGCCGACTTCCATCAGCGCTACGCTTGCACCGTTTCCCTACTGGTTACCGGCGACGTGACGTCTGTAACCAGCAGGTTGTTTTCCTACATAGTCGATTACGAGCCCGCGCCATGAATGTCATCCTGAACCGTCGAACGTTTTTATTGACTAGCGCTGTGGTGTCTGCGTCTTATTCGCTAGGTACGCTGGCTGGCGCTAATCGGGATGATGCTTCCTTTCAAGATCGGCTGGCTAAGTTGGAGCAGCAGCTGAACGGACGGCTTGGAGTATGCGCCATCGATACCGCAAATGGAGCACAGTTGGGCTATCGCGCCAATGAGCGGTTTGCCATGAACAGCACGTTCAAGGTCATGCTCGCCTCAGCGTTTCTCGCCCGAAGCCAAGACGAACCGGGGCTCCTCGAAGAACGGCTCACGTACACCCGGGCCGATCTGGTCACATACTCTCCCGTGACGGAAAAGCACGTTTCCACTGGGATGACCGTTGCCGAATTGTGCGCCGCAGGCATTCAGTACAGTGATAACACCGCGGCCAATGTGCTCATGAAAAAGCTGGGGGGCCCTGAAGCGGTCACCGCATTTGCCCGTTCGATAGGCGATACGCATTTTCGCCTCGATCGGTGGGAAACCGAACTCAATTCGGCTATTCCGGGAGATCCTCGTGATACGAGTACCCCTCAGGCCATGGCAATGAGCCTGCAACGTCTGGCATTGGGTGACATGCTGGCTGCGGATAAACAGCATCAGTTGCAGGCGTGGTTGAAAGGCAATACCACAGGTGGCAAGCGTATCCGGGCCGGGGTACCGGCTGGCTGGCAGGTAGGCGATAAGACAGGTACGGGTGATTACGGCTCGGCCAACGACGTGGCTATCCTCTGGCCGCCTCGCCGTACACCCGTTGTGCTGGCTCTCTATTCCGCTCTTGAAAACCAGCAGGCGGAAGCGCGCAATGACGTGCTGGCCGATGCGGCGCGCATTGTGGCTGAATGGGTGACAGGCTGATTCCAGCCCATACGCTACGCTCATGCGCAGCGGGTAGTTAAACTGGTGTACAGGAGATAGTATTTCTCCTTTAACTGCTCTTGGGCTAATGATGCCTACGAACCCTATCTAGAAGGGTTCGTAGGCATGTGCCTGTACCTTTCCGCCCACATCAGGAAAGGTCAATCATGTACGTTTCTTTTCCCGCCGTTGTAACCAGTAGCTCTCCTGGCTGCGCGTTGCACTTTTGGCTTGGTGTAACGCTGAATGGAATGTTTCCCTCCTTCCCATTGGAACGCTATTCACGACCGATCTGGGGCTTTGGATCATCGGTACGCTATTCAGAGAATGTCGCACGTGGAGGTGTGATCAATCTTCTAGGCCGGCTTCGCCTGAACCCAAAAGTACATCTGGCGCACAAGATTGCGTCAAATCTCATGAGGCATATCGTGAAAGCTAAATAACTATGACGCTGCTATCACTTTGATTTCAAACGTAGCGCGTATAGTTCTTTCTGGCCTTCCTGCGCTGCGCTGGAGAGGCCTTTACCTCCGCATTCTGTTTACACAGAGGCGGGAAGGGAGACATCAACTCATGCAAGGAAGCTGCTATGAAGGGTGCGATCTTAAAGCCCCGAGGTTTTGCCGTGGCCGCCATAAAGGTAGTGCTGGCTGCTGGATTGTTATCCGCGTTGTCAACGGCCGAAGCAGGCATCGACCTGGTAAGTCTGAACATGTCGGGTGCAAGTTTTGCAGCCGAGGTGCTGCCGGGCGCTAATGGCGTTAACTACATCTTTCCTACGGAGCAGTATTTCAAGGCGTGGAGCGCAAAGGGCATAAAGACCATTCGTTTCCCCATCCTGTGGGAACGTCTGCAGAAAACCACCTACGCATCGTTTGATCCAACTTATGCTGGGCTTGTAACTCAGACGCTGGACTACGCCCATAAGTACAATATGCGGGTTATTCTGGACCTGCATAACTTTGCGCGGTACAAGAATCAGCTGATTGGCAGTCGAAACGTCCCGCTAGACGCGTTTCGTGATGTCACGTATCGAATGGCAATAGCATGGGGAAGTCACCCTGCCTTATTCGCCTATGACGTGATGAATGAACCCTATGCGACGTCGGGTACGGTGGCGTCCATCATGCAGGCGGGTATCGATGGTATTCGCCGCATCGATAATACCCATTACATATTGGTGGAAGGTGAAAACTTCTCTAGTGCCTGGTTATGGTCGTCGTCTTCAAGTGCAGGTCTGCTCTCCGTCAAGGATCCGGCCGACAAGATTCTTTATTCAGCGCATACCTACCTGGACGACAATAACTCTGGCACTTACACCAATCCTCGGGATGCTGGGATGAATGATCCTATGGTTGGTGTCAATCGGGTCAGGCCGTTTGTAGAGTGGTTGAAAGCTAACAACAAGAAAGGTTATCTGGGAGAAATCGGTGTTCCGAACAATAATCCTGCCTGGTTACCTGCGCTCGACAATACTCTCAAGTACCTCGCTGAAAATTGTATCCCTGCTTCTGTCTGGGCTGCCGGGCCAGGATGGGGTGACGACTATGTATTGAGTGTGGAGCCTGTTGACGGCAAGGACCGCATCCAATGGCCGATCTTGCGTAAATACGTGGAGACTAGTAATTCGTGTGTGTCTATTGGGCCACAAAAAGCGGCAAGCCCAACTCCGCCCGTGCCCCAACCCAGGCCTGAGCCGCAACCTCAACCAAAGCCCGTGCCTATTCCACAGCCAGTACCGGCTCCACAACCGCAGCCCGTACCTGAGCCCGCGCCAGTACCTCAGCCTGCACCGGCTCCCCTACCTAAGCCATTCGTTTGTCAGTTTGCACTGACATCATGGCTTCCAATCTGCCAGGCAAAGACAAACACGCACGCCTATTGGTGGCATTGGTAAAGCAGAAGCCCTGGCGAGTAAGGCGCCAGGGCTTGAGCATTAACCTGATCAGCGCTCAGCGTTGGGGCGCTCGATCTTGGCAGGTTCCGTTGACCGGGTTTTCCAGAGTGATACCAGTACGCCACCCGCCAGCAAGCCCAGCGTTACACTCAATGACAAGGCGGCAGGTATTTTGCCAATGATGCCCACCAGGAAGATCTTGCTCCCGATGAACACCAGAACCAACGCCAGCGCATACTTGAGGTAGGCGAAGCGATGAATCAGGGCAGCCAGCGCAAAGTAGAGTGCACGCAAACCCAGGATCGCAAAGATGTTCGAGGTGTAGACAATGAACGGGTCCTGTGTGATCGAGAAGATCGCTGGTACGCTGTCCACCGCAAACACCAGATCAGCACACTCAATCAGAATCAACGCGAGGAACAACGGTGTTGCCCACCAGACTGTGTGACCGGCAGCATTAGGTTTCCTTACAAAGAAGTGCTGCTCGTGCAGCTCATTCGTAACGCGCATCCGTCTGCGCAAGAACTTGACCAGGACGTTATCTTCCAGGTTTGGAGCTTCATCCACCTTGGCGAACAGCATTTTGATGCCGGTGACGACAAGAAATACCCCGAACACATAGAGGATCCAGCTGAACTGATGGATAAGGGCTGCGCCCAGGCCAATCATAAGCGCTCGGAGGACGATTACACCCATGATTCCCCAGAACAGCACCTTGTGCTGATACTGTCGAAAAATACCAAGAAAGCTGAAGATGATCGCCATGACAAACACATTGTCCATGGAGAGCGACTTTTCGATTAGAAAGCCGGTCAGGTAGTCCATGCTGGCGTCACCGCCTTTCTGGAACCATACCCATACGGCAAACAACAGGCCCATGCTGATATAGCCTGCCGAGAGGAATAGACTTTCCTTGATCCCTATCTCGTGATTGTCACGATGCAGAACCCCAAGATCAAGCGTGAGCAGGGTGATGACGACAGCCAGAAATGCAAGCCACAACCATGTGGCCGTACCAAGAAAATCGGCGAACAGAAACGCTTCTAGGGTGTTCATGAGCCCCTCCTTACAGTCGAAGTTGTACCAGCTGTGACTCCGACATGGCGGTAGGAACCGTCAGAGGGGCCCGGCGTCACGCTGATTACGTTAAGTCCTTTCCTGCAGCGTCTCAACTGACAAGTTTGACAAAACGTTGCGACTTTATGAGGGGAACGAGCAAATGCGGGCGAACAGAAAAGGCGGCGTGAAGCCGCCCTTTTCCAAGAGCCCTGACAATGGCCTTATCGCTTGCGAAGATAAACGCGGCTAACGCGTCGCTCGTCAATATCGGTCACGGTGAGACTCCAATCTAGCCATTCCACGCGATCACCTTTGACAGGCAACCGATCCAGCAGGCTCATGACGAGGCCGGCCAGCGTCTGATAGTCCTGAGTAGCCTTGACCTGAAAGCCCAGGCGCTGCCTGAGAACACCCAGCGGAAGTCCACCACTGACGATAAAACCGTCCTTGTCCTTGCGGATATCAGGCACTTCCATTTCGCTGGCGTCTGGTAGATCACCTGCAATGGCCTCAAGCATATCGGTAATGGTCAGCACACCTACGAAATCACCGAATTCGTTGACTACAAACGCGATGTGCGTCGACGCATGGCGAAGCTGCTCCAACGCATGCAAGGCCCCGCAGGTTTCTGGCAATACGATAGGGACATGAATAGCGCTATCGAATGCTACATCGTGTCCTGCCAGCAACTCACGAAGCAGGTCTTTCTTATGAATGAATCCCAGCGGCTCATCAACTTTACCGTCTCGTATGACCGGCAGGCGTGAGTGAGGGGAGTCCATCAGACGCTGGCGATTGTGCTCATCTGTATTGGCAAGGTCAATGTAGTCCACATCGGAGCGTACCGTCATGAGGCTGCGAATCGGCCGTTCGGACAGGTTCAATACACTGCTGATCATAATGCGTTCCTGGCGATGGAAGACGCTTTGATCATGGTCATCATCCAGCAGGTCGGTGATTTCGTCATCCACCTCGTCCGTTTCAAACTTACGCCCGCCCAACAGGCGCATGACCGCATATGCCGTGCGTTCCCTCAAGGGATGGTTTCCGTGCAGCTTCTTACGACGTCGCAGGCGTGCGATCTGATTGAGCAGCTCGATCAGAATCGAGAAGCCAATCGCGGCATACAGGTAGCCCTTCGGAATATGAAAGCCCAAACCATCGGCGGTCAGGCTCAAACCGATCATCATCAAGAAACCCAGGCACAGCATGATGACGGTAGGATGTGCATTGACGAAATGGGTCAGAGGCTTGCTCGCAACGATCATTACCCCGATCGAGACGATCACCGCGATCATCATGATGGAGAGATGGTCGACCATGCCGACCGCGGTAATCACGGAATCCAGCGAGAAGACCGCGTCCAGCACCACGATCTGAGCGACGATAGGCCAGAAAGCCGCGTAGGTTTTGCTGTTTCGTGTCTGAACGACATGTCCTTCAAGGCGTTCATGCAATTCCATCGTGGCTTTGAAGAGCAGGAAAATACCGCCAAACAGCATAATGAGATCGCGCCCGGAAAAGCTCTTGCCAAATACCTCGAACAACGGAGCGGTAAGGGTTACCAGCCACGAAATGCCGGCCAGCAGACCCAGACGCATCAGCATCGCCAGCGACAGGCCGATGATGCGGGCGCGGTCACGTAAGTGAGGCGGCAGTTTGTCTGCCAGAATGGCAATAAACACCAGGTTATCGATGCCTAGGACCAGCTCAAGCACGATCAGCGTGGCAAGCCCCAGCCACGCGGTGGGATCAGCAATCCATTCCATGTGGATCAGGCCTCTATCTGTTGGAAGTTGAATAGCCGACCGTGTGCAGTATCGGTGTGCGCGATGGGATGATCGGGCAGGCACCGTGGCAACGAGAGGGCATTATGAGGTAAACAGAAAGGGCGTAAGGAAGTGGCAACGTGACGCTGAGCAGGGCCGCTCGATATGGAAGGGAAGCGTCGACTGGGAGGTTCGGAGGACGTGTTCATAACACCTTGGATAGAGTGGAAAGCCTAGAGCTTAACCGGGCGATAGACATTTGCCTAAAGCGAAACTATTACAATTTGCTATGGACCAGCAGGGTGAGAAAGGACGCGCCGAAGCGCGTCCTTCGGTATTACAGGAAGTTGAATGGCAATGTGGAAACGAGGCGGATCTCCTTGAAGCTGCCGTCTACCTGATTCTGGCTAGCCTTGTGACGGGTCAGCATCAGGCGGAACTTGCTGTCCTTGATTCGGCCGGACTGGACCTGGTATGTGCCGACCAGCCCGAGTTCGTGGTGGGTTTCCCCGTCCTGTTGTAGTACTTCGGCATAGTTAGCGTAATTGCCACTGCCGGGATTGTAATGCGTACCGTCGATGTCCCAGCCCTTAACGTACCAGATGCCCGTTGTCAGACCCGGAACACCGAAGTAGCTCCAGTCGGTCTCGTACCGGACCTGGGCGGACTTCTCGTTTGGCCCGTTATAGTCCGAAAACATTGAGTTGCCCAAGTAGATCGCAGCGGTCTCGTGGGCATAGTCGAAGTATTCGTTTCCTTCAATCTGCTGATACACGAACGTCAGGCTGTGAGCCTGATGGCTGCCGGTAAGCGCCATGCTCCAGGCAGTATTGTTTATATTGCCAGCCTTCGCATCGCCTTGATCGAGGGTACGATAACCATTGAATGCAGCTTTCCAGCCAAACGTCTTGATATCACCGCCGGTCTTGCTCAATCCCAAGTAATACTGGTTCCAGACGTCTTCAAACTGTGCGCCGTAGAGGCTGATCTCGAACCCGTCCAGCGGCTTGTAGTTACCGCCCAGATAACTCAAATGATCACCAATGACTTCGCGTGTACCGTATTCGGTCGTGAATTTCTCATCGCCTGCACCGGTTCGCGGACTGGCACGGCGGAAGCTGCCGGCTTGAAGCGACAGGTTGTCCCATTCATCGCTGACGATCCCGAAACCGGTAAAGCTGGAAGGCAGAGCGCGGTTGTCGTTATAGCTGACCACAGGTGTATCAATCAGAAAGCGACCGACCTTAAGCTCGGTATTGGACACACGCAAACGGACATCAGCTACCCCTAGCTTTGACCATTCATCGTGGCCATGACCGTCACTGTCTGCCAGCGTACGGTTGCCGCCACCACCGATTCGTCCCTTGCCTCGCTCCAGGTTGATGGCATTGAACCCGGCAACATCGATACCGAACCCCACGGTACCTTGCGTATAACCGGAGCTGTATTTGAGCGCTGTGCCCTGAACCCAGGTATTACGAGTATGAGTGAAGTGACGGGAGCCGTTCTTGGGATAGGTGAAACCGAAACGGTCTTGCCCGATCTCCCGAGCAGCAAAGTTCCGCGTGGTCAGCGTTAGCGTATCGTCTTCAAAAAATCCCTTGGCACCTGCCTGGCCTTTGACCGGCTTCTGTACATTGGGAAGGCTTTGGACTTCATTGATGTAGCTGGGATCATCAGGGGCCGGAGATTGAGCCTGAGCTGCAAGCGAAAGTGCAAGTAGCGAAAGGGTAAAACCGGCGCGGTACAAAGTAGACATCTATTTTCCTTATGATTTTTATAGGAGTTCGAGTGAAACGCCCCATGGTGCTTTTCCTGCTGACAGGCAGAAGGAAAGTGTCCGCGGCGCGGCGCTATACGCTCTGCCAGGACTATTAACGCAACGCTTACGTATTTGCTCTCCCTCAATCGAGACGTACTAGGCCCATGGCTTAGAAACCCGTCTCGCCGAGTCAATTTGAATAAAATGGGTTTCTGCTTCTATTGCGCTTTGCTCACTTCCCGAATGGCGTATCGAGACAGGGCCAAGGCAACCAAGCAGGCCGTTTAACGGCATGGAGATCCATGGAAACAGTTCCAGGATTTCATGCCCGTCGCAGGGCTCTATGCAGAAGCTGTACCTAAGGAAACATGACTGATTAGTCAGGTTTATGTTTGTCCGTTACACATATATTTATGGCGTAAATGCATAAAATCAGGGCAGCTTCGATATCATTAAGCCTGTATACATTTGGTAACAGTCGCTAAACCATTGTTACGCCTGAGAAAGATATTGGTAATGAAATGCGCACCGACTGTGCACAGGTGTGCTCTGTAATGGTGCATGGTTTTTCAAAAGGGTGCTTGGCTGCCGGTAGTTTACTTCTGCTCGTTGCAGCCACACTGAGCATTCCCCTGATTATCTATCCAGCACAACGAGCCAAAACGCCGTATCATTGAGGGTGAGTTTCAACCGGATAGAATCCACATGCTGTCTGCTGTTAAACGCTACCTGGCAGGGGCGTTATCGAACTATTTTCCACGTACCACGGAATACCTGCAGAGCAATGGTGATGGCCCGCTGTCTCATCCCAAGCCAAGCAAGCAGGCGGGCTCGTTGCTGACCAATAAACTCAAGTCCATGGTCACTCGTAAGCCCACCCAGAAAGTCAACCCACGCAAAAAACCTGAAACCGGTGCAAAAGGTTCTCCAAAGCGTGGCAAGCCGGCTCCCACGGCTAAAAAAGCTCAAAGCAAGAGTGCGACTGCGACCAAGCGATCGACGAAGCCGAGCGGACGAGCCAAGAAGCCTCTGGAGTCTGAGCCCAAGGCCCATAGAGCTACCACGGAAGGACTCTATGGGCCTGCGTTACTGTCTATAACCGAGCAGCACGTTCAGGCGATGCATGAGCGCGTAGCCGAAGCCGTCAAAGCAGGAGTGATCCGGGCGCCGTCAGACGAGCAGTGGGGTATGATTGTCAGCCGCAGCCCGGCTACGCGCATCTTTGCAGGTGCAGGGTCGGGCAAGTCCACTACGCTGGTGCTGCGCGTAGTCTTCATGCTGTGCCATCTGGATATCAAGCCCGAACAGCTCACAGTCATATCGTTTACTAACGACTCCTGCGCGCAGCTGCGCGAGCAGCTTATCAAGGTATTGTCCTTCTGGAGGTTCTCTTTTTCAGCTGAGCAGGCGCGCAGCTGCGTACGGACCTTTCATTCGGCGATGGGTATGCTCGCCAAGGACGCATTAGGTGCGCCGGTATGGTTTGAGCAGCTGTCCGATCGCAAAGCATCGGCTACCGAGCTGGACAATCCATTGACAGGCGGCCGTCTTCATCCTGTGCAGTTGGACCTGCTCAAACAGGCCTACCAGCGTGCCTATTCAGACGTCCCGGCGTTCAAGAGGAAGGTCGACAAGCTGTTGAATATCGCTAACGAAAGCGATGAAAGCGAAGGAAACAGGCCCGCTCCACTCAAGCCGTTCAAGCTGGAGGGCGAGTTCGTAGCGGTTCCGCTTTTTGAGGCGTTCTACGTCCAGGCGGGCTTTATCGAAAGCCTGGGACTACGGATAGATCGTCTACAAAGCGATAGCGTGCAGTGTTCCGTTCGCGAGCAGATCTTTATCGAGGCCCTGGGGCTCTTCTGGAAAACGTTTGAAGCCTGTCTGAAAGAGAGGGGCCTGCTGACGTTCAACCGTGCGTTTCAGGAGCTTACCGATCGGCTCAATCGAAACGATCGGAGTATCCGTCCGGAAATGCTAATGCCCTTCAGTCATCTGCTGATCGATGAATTTCAGGACATCTCCCCACAGATCGTATTGTGGCTGCAAGCCGTCCATGGATATCTGGCCCGTCAGAAGCGGGCAATCAGTCTTATGGCGATAGGGGATGACTGGCAATCCATTTATGGCTGGCGAGGAAGCTCTCCCGAACTCTTCATGAACTTCGACCGTCATTTTCCAAGCCAGGGGCGAAACAGAAAAAGTACCGTTCTGACGCTGGCTACCAACTACCGCTCCGTGGAACCCATTATTCGGGACGCTGAGAGAGTATTGGCTGGCGTAGTATTCAAGCAGGAAAAGACCTGCCAGGCCGCCAGGACTGTCAAGCGAGGTGATCATGGCGTGCAGGCGGTTACACGGTTCGATTTCAAGAGTCGCCTGCCGGAAGTGGTAAAGGAGATCGAGACTCAGTGCGCCCACGCTGCAAGTCGAAACTCTTCGGAGCGGACTGCGGTGTTGGTGTTGAGCCGACGCAATGAGACGCTCAAGACTCTTCAAAGCCATCTCGACAAGGCGCTACCTGTTCGCTGCTATACCATTCACCGCGCGAAGGGATTACAGGCTGAAGTAGCCATTGTTGTCGATGATGGAGCCGGTACCTTACCGCATCCGCTGCGCAACGCATTGTATGCAGCGTCTGGTTTTTTTCAGAACACCTATGATCAGGCGATGGCCGATGAGTCATCAAGGCTCTCTTATGTCGCGATCACACGAGGAGTCAGTCGTGTACTCTGGTATACGACCAAATCCAGAGGGCCATGTTGATAGCGGCTAAGCCCTTGAAAAGGAATCTATTTCTCCGATTATCGATTTGGCTGATGATGACTAGTGCTACAAAACATTTCTAGCCTGTTCCTGCGCTGCCTATGGTGAACCTGTCTCTTCCTTGAAGAGCCCACCAGTTAGAGGGTAGCGTCATGACTCATCAATTGTTTCGTAATCCAGTCAATGCCTTGCATATCCACACCAGTTTTGCCGAAAAAGCGGCTTTTCTGCTGGGTACGCAAAAACAGGTGCAGCTTGAAAAGGCGACTGGTACTACTGATCCAGTCCGTTGAAACGGGTGCCATCCCTCGTGCTTGATGCGAGCTGTTGCGTAAGCACAAGGGATGACACATTAACCTAACAGCGATTAGCGCTTTTGATAAAGATCCAAAAAAGCAGTGGAGCCTTGTCTCAAATGTCTGGACAGGCGAACGGGGCCCAACTGCTCATGCTGGCGCTCCTGGGCCAACATTGTTCCGGCTTGTAGATCGCAGCCGTGGATCATGAGTTGGAGCAGGGACTGGGCTGGTGACTGTTTGATAAGTATGTTCATGGGCAGGGACCATGTAAGATTTCGTCCATAGTTACGCTCATGTAGAGCGTCTGGTACTGATTTACATCAAGGCTTGTGCGTGCTGTATACATACCGCTCTTTTCATTTCAGCCTTATTTCACCGCCAGCAATCATGACCTTGGCTATGTAGGTAACCGACGTGCTGTACTACAGACTGCCGTTTGAGCGGAGCGCAGTAGCCTGGGACATGTCAGTCACTTCCGTAGGCCCCACTTGAACGTACCTCCAAGCTAAGCACTCCTTTGCGTCATATGCGAAACCTGGCGACGTATGGATAATCGGCGCTGCCGATCTCCATAACTGGGGGCAGGCTGAGAAACACCTTCTACCTGGGTGACATCACGTGCCGTGATTTATGATGTCCTGCAACACGCAGGTCTGCTTCATTTCCTTGATATGTATCAAGCCTTGGCTTTACAGGCGTATGACGATAGTGGCATCAGGTAGGGGGAGAGCCCCAAGGATCCGCGGCATGAATCGCTATCAACGCCTCCTTCTTGTGGTGGACAACAGCTGTTAGCGGACTGCTGCCTTTATGCGTGCCCAAGCGCCGGCGCAAGCCAGCCGAGCAGCATTGCACCTGGTTATGTTTGATTATGTCGAGGCGAGGCGATTACAGCCCATTGCTGCAGTAACCAACTATTGCAGCCGTGATGAGGTGGATGTGTTGGTAGTTGGTCGTACGGAGCACCATCCCTTGCCCTGGCTGGGAAGTTTTGCCGAGCCACTGCTGGCTGCGCCCCCATGCAGTATTCTGGCCCCTGGGCCGTTCTTCTGTCGATTCCTAGTTCACGCTGTAAGCATTCGTACTCGATCACACCTGGTTAACCGAGTGCAGATCCGAACGCTTACGAGCGGGTACTACTGGCTGCAAGGAAAAGGATAAACTATTTCTGGCCCTTGATTTCCATACTGCCGTATTTGTTCTGCTGATAGATCGTGTAAGGCAATACCAACGTATCCAACACACCAGAAAGCGCCATATCTACCGCAATCAGTGGAACAGCATGTTTTTCCTGAGGTGGGGGATAGATAACGGGCGGAGCGTTGAGTGAGCAGAAATCGTACGCCACGCCGCTATAGACCCGGCTTATGGACTCGCAATAGGTTTTCTGCTGCCTGAGCTTGTAGCTAGTAGTCGCATCGTCTTGGAACACCGTATTGAGGGTTCCACACCCAGTCAGGCTCAGCGCCAGGACGCCAATGGCAATCGTGTCAAGCTTCATGCCTATCGTTCCTTCTATATCAACGTGGCTTGAGCCACTGATCAAGCCAGACAAAAGCGGCTTCCTGTTGCTCCTGCACAAACACGTGGCCAAGTTCGGGCCACAGCTGTGTGGTGAGATTCAGCTCGGCCTGTTGAGAACGCCAGATGCGGTGCACCTTGGCGTAAGCCGCTTCGACCGATTCTGAAGAGAACAGCGTGTCCTTTCCACCGTTGAAAAGCAACAACGGACGGGGTGCAGCAATTCCGGCAACGTCTGGAATATCGAGCCGGGCCGGTATGCCTGGATGCAGCATGTAGTACGATGACTGGCCGCGTAATGTGTTATTCCCCGGCGTCATCAGGCCTTGGTAAGTCCCAAACCAGGAAATGGCAGCAGTTGCCGCAACCTTGTCTGAAAGGGCTGCTAACTGCCAGGCGCGAAAGGCCCCCATGGAGAACCCGACAACGCCGATGCGACGTGCGTCGACCATGGGGAGCGTTGCCAGAAAATCGACCGAGCGCATGTCTTCATAGGCCATTGTTCCGGCAAGGGAACGTCCCAAATTGAAGAAATTGCTGGCAAGCGCCTGTTGCTGTTCGTATGTCACCGGGCCGCGCTCACCCCAACCAAGGGCATCGACCGAAAGCACGACATAGCCCCGCTTGGCCAGCTCATCGCCAGGAAAGCGGCCAGAGAAATATTTGTCGGCCCACTGCTGCGCGGAAGCAGATACTGTTTGATCACCCCATGGTTTGACCATCTTCTCTTTGCCAATATCAAAGCGCGCCCCATGGTCATGCAGCATTAGCACCGCGGGATGAGGGCCGGGCGTATCAGGCAAAAGAAGCAGAGCGTTGACACGACTTTCATCCGTCAGCGTGAACCTGATCTTCTGAGCGCTGTAGCCTGAACGCTGCTGCTGATCAATAACCTGAGCGTTGAAGGCACGCTTTGAATCTGGCGTTAGCAACGCCTCGCGCAGTAGCGTTTGGGCATAGGTACGCCATTTTGAAAAGTGCTTGTAATGACCTGACAGCCAGCTATCTGGATAGGTCATCTTCTGTTTGAGCAGCAGGTAATTGCCGGGAAGTGCGTCGGCCGTAATGGGAGCGGAAGCTGACTGGGCCTGGGCATTTGCCGTTGCGGCAAGGCTGATCCCGCAAAGCACGAGAGATTTCAGAATATTCAAGGTGCGACTCCGGCTGTTGTTGTTATTGAGGCGAGAGTATAGACAGCAGTATGACAACTTAAAAATGGATGGGTCATCTGGCAATCCGGATCTCAGCTGTTCAGGCCGATATCCGATAGGATGAGGCAGGCCGTTACGTTTGCTATCGAGGTGGAATTCTTTCGATAGGGGGCAGGTCTCACACGCATCTCACCTCGACACGGGAACCATAATCCTTGCAGACCCTCCGTCTCACACCCACGGTGGCCACGTTCCTTGTATCATTCCACTCCATTTCCAGGGGCCTGGATAGCGGTTTACGCTATGGCCGGTACGCTCTTGGACTTACAGCCCTATTGATGCTGGCAGGATGTGGAACACACTCTCCGCAGCAGGTAACTGCGCCCAGCCCAACTGAAGTACAAGCCAGGATTGTCAGGCTCATGCCTGGTAGTGTGTCTGAGCGCCAGGGCTGGGCCAGGGATATTTATACGGCGTTCGATGCGCAAAAAATTCCTCCAACGACCGAAAACATCTGTTCCGTATTGGCGGTGACTGAGCAGGAGTCCACGTTTCAGGCAAACCCTCGAGTGCCAGGCATGGGCTCGATTGCGAAAAAGGAAATCGATCGCCGCGCCGGCAAGTTGCATATACCGGCCTTTCTGGTCCGTACCGCATTAAGCCTACGGTCACCCAACGGCAAAACCTATAACGAGCGACTTGCTGCGGCGCATACCGAAAAAGAGCTGAGCGATATCTTTGATGACTTCATTGGCATGGTTCCGCTGGGCAAGACACTCTTTGGCAGCTTCAACCCTGTTGAAACTGGCGGGCCGATGCAGGTCAGCGTAGCGTTCGCTGAGCGCCAATCCAGAGGTTATCCCTATACGATTGACGGATCGATTCGTAACGAGGTCTTTACCCGACGCGGCGGTGTCTATTTCGGGACGGCACACCTGCTTGGCTATCCGGTCAGCTACACCCAACAGATCTACCGATTTGCCGATTACAATGCCGGTTGGTATTCGAGCCGTAATGCTGCGTTTCAGCGGGCAGTGAGCAGTCTGACAGGCGTTTCTCTTGCGCTGGACGGCGATCTGATCCGCTATGGCTCACTGGAGCCGAGTGCAACCGAACTGGCCGTCCGTAAGCTGGGCAAACGACTGGACATGAGTGAACTGGCCATACGACGTGCGCTTGAAAAAGGAGAAACACTCGATTTCGAGGAATCCAAATTGTACACCCGCGTTTTCGAGCTGGCTGAGAAGAAAGCGGGTAAATCGCTACCTCGGGCCATATTGCCAGGCATTACGCTCGAAAGCCCCAAGATTACCCGCAAACTAACCACCGCCTGGTTTGCCAAGCGTGTCGAGGAGCGCTACCAGCGCTGTCTGGCGCGTGCAAAGTAACGTGCAGCATGCCTTGGTTTACCGAGGCGTGCTGTCGTAGCGCAGTTGGGCCTGATCGATCGCCTCCATATTCGCCTCTGCCCACAACCGAAGTGGCTTGAGCGTCTCGGCGAGGGTAACGCCCAGCTCGGTGATACGGTATTCCACGGTGACCGGAACGGTGGGAAATGCCGTACGCAAGACCAGACCGTCCCGCTCGAGCGTTTTCAACGTCTGCGATAACATCTTCTGGGAAAGCCCGCCGATTCGGCGCAATAGCTCATTGAACCTTAGGGGACTTTCCAGCAGAAGATCAAGTATCAGCACCGTCCACTTATCTGCAATTCGATCCAGTATCCGTCGGGTTGGACAGTCAGCGTTAAATGTGTCGGGTGCCAGAGCCGCTTGATTCATTGGCAGTCACCTCAGGGTAACCAAGTGAGAAAAAAGTGCGTTCTTGTCGGAACGTACCGCGTCAATTAACGTGGTTTCCGAAAGTTACTAACTAACGGAAGGGGACTATACATGAAGGTTGCATTAATTGGCGCGTCAGGAAATGCCGGCTCGTGCATTCAGGATGAGTTGATGAAGCGAGGGCATCAAGTGACTGCAATTGCCAGAAATGCCTCTCGTATAAAAAAGGCAGCAGGCGTACTACCGGTAGCGGTCGATGCGAATAACGAAGCTGAATTGACGGGTGTCCTAAAGGGTCATGACGCCGTTATCAGTGCCGTCATGTTTACCAGCAGCAACCCGGAAACTCTTATCTCAGCGGTAAAAAAGGCTGGGATCAGACGTTATCTGGTAGTGGGTGGCGCGGGAAGCCTTGAGGTGGCACCCGGAGTCAGAGTAATCGATACGCCTGATTTCCCAGTGGAATACAAGCCAGAGGCTTCGGCGGGTGCGCTCTTTCTCGAGCGATTACAAAGGGAGCCAGCGCTTGACTGGACATTCCTTTCGCCCTCGGCCGAATTCGTACATGGGCCACGCACTGGGACGTTTCGACTGGGTGAAGACAGCCTACTGGTAGATCAGAAGGGACGGAGCCACATTTCATTCGAAGATTATGCAATCGCCATGGTTGACGAACTGGAGCAAGGCAGGCATCTCCGCAACCGGTTTACCGTTGGGTACTAAAACGAGGACAGAATCGTTACCGTTCGCTTGCTTGTAAGCGGTTGCGCTTATAGATCCCGTGCAACGGCAGAACTTTTGCGACGGAGCTCATGGATGGCATCTTCAATGATGGTGTTCATGAGTTCCTGATTCGCGGCATGACGATTAAGTAGGCTCCGCTCAACCTTGGCAGGCGTTCGCGGGTCGATGAGCGTAATGACAAATACATCGCCGCGACTCTCAAGTGTGTACTTGACCGGTGGATCGAGCGAGGCAAGGCGGTATTTCAAGGCGTTCACTGTCATAAAACCATTCTGTCGTTGTTTTCACTTCGACAGGTACAGCACCGCCGATGTTCCTACCATTCAGCTCGAAAGGCGATGCTAGAGCGCTTGCTTGCTAGCGATTTACAGGCATGGTGAGGGTGAATACCGTCCCGCTGTCTCGGTTGGAATTTACCTTCATATGGCCACCATGGGAGCGGGCAATTTCATTGATGATGTACAGCCCGATACCCAGCCCCTGTTGCAGGTTGGTCTGAAGCGTCGTTCGGCTGGCCCGCCAATACGGTTGGAACAGGCCAGACAGGATGTTTTCAGAAAGAGGCTCGCCATCGTTGTGGACGGATAGCGTCAGTAAACCATTCTCCACCTCTGCACGGATCAGAATAGGGCTCTGCGGATTGCCGTGCTGAATGGCGTTGGCTGTCAGGTTCGACAGAAGCTGCGCCAGGCGGTCGCAATCGCAATAGACCGTCCCCAATGTATTTACCGCGCTTTCAATGCAGCGATCAGGGTAGGTTGCCTGTAGCTCATTGACGACCTGCCGAAGGTGCAGTTCCAGGTTGCCGCGCTCCTCCTTGGCTAGCGGGATGCCGTTACCCAGCTGTCCTCTGGAGAAATCAAAGATGTCTTCCACCATTCGTAGGGCTCGCTGGGCAGAAGCGTGGATCAGTTCGACCAGCGAGCGCTCCTGATCCTCGCGCGGTGTTTTCAGCAGCCGCTGTGCACCCGCACAAATGGAGAACAGTGGATTGCGCAGATCATGGCCAACCAAGGCAAGAAAATGCTCTCGGGATTTGGCCGTCAGCTTTTCATCAAGCAGCTTGCTTTCGGTTTCGATAAGGTTTTCCTGGGTTTCTATTTCCAGCGAAAGCAGATGAGTAAACGAACTCATCATTGCCAAGGTTTTCGTCTCGTCCAGATTCGCGGGCTCTGGATCCAGTGCGCACAACGTGCCGAAGAAACTGCCATCGCGCCGGAAGATGGGAACCGAGATATAACTTTCAAAACCATACTGCTTGGGGGTTGGGTGGCTGCAGTAGCGCGTATCTGCACTGGCGTTATTGATCAGGATCGAGTCCTGGCTTGCATGGACTTCGCGGCACAGTGTTGTGGTGACATCCAGAGGATCGCCTACCTTGAGCCCAAAGCCGATCAGGTCCAATACGGCACAGGTTGTCCAGGAATCTTCAGTTACCCGTGCGATTGCGACAAAACGAAGAAGGGTGCTTTCAGATATGACCTTGAGAATAACACCAACAGCACTGATTCTAGCGATGATGGAAAGATCATTCGCGAGTGTACGCATTATGAGTTATACCTTGAAGCGAGGCGTACTTCACGGCTGCCCCTGACGATAGATCAGGGTAGTGAACGCGATTATCGTTTCGTTGACAACCTTTGGACGTATACAGTTTACACAGGTGAGACTCCTGGCCAGGGAGACGACTTTCAAAGTCGCTTGCCATTGCCGTCTTTTACCCTCGGATGGCTCAAGAGCCGCCTGCATGACACATCCCTGGCTTAGGCGTGCCCGGAGGCTTACACAGTAGGACGCTGTTGAGCGTGAAGCGCTGCCGTATCAGCAGAACGGCGTTCTATAACGACCGTGCCTGTAGCAGGATGGCTGCTGGCTGGAAATGGAAAAAGCGCACGCCCATACAGGTCACGGCAGCAAGCAATGCCTCTCTAACGACATAACCTCGGGCATAGAGAGGCCTCCAGAACACAGCCGTGTTCAGATTTCACCTTCCCAATAGTCCAAGTTGGCCTCGGTCCTCTGTAGGGCGCGAAACGCCTTGATTCCCTTGGCACTGGCAGTCGCAAGGTACTTACCCGAATCTGGATACTCCACGACTTCGGGCGACTCTTTCGTGCTGATTGACAGGTATTTCAACTCAGCGTGAGACGTATTGATGATCTGATGTGGATAGTCAGGGCCGGCGGGAATAAAAAGCACATCGCCGGCCTGTATCGGCACATGCTCGCCTGCTACCCGCAACGTACCCGTGCCCTCCAGAATGAGAAATGCCTCCTCCTGAGCATGGTGAAAATGATAGGGACATGAGCGCTTGCCTGGCGGAACGATATCCAGCGAAAAACCAAGCTTTTGTGCGGCTGTTCCTTCAGAAAGGCTGCCGCTCTGACTTTCAAACAAAGGGCCGTAGGTTTCATGCGTCAGCGACGCATTGTTCAGGTTGCGAATAAGCGCTTGAGCCAGTACGGCTGCCTTGTTGGAGGGAATTGTTGTCATGGCTGCGAGATCCGTGGGGCGTCTGGTTATGCAGCATAGACAATCATAGAGCGATGACGGATTCCGTTTTTGCTCCTTTGTGCAAGCGATACCATGAAGTGCGATAGCTAACCGCGTCAGCGATCAATGGTGACGATCGTATAGGAAGCAGTAATGTAAATCTCATTCCTCTTCCGGCACCAACTTGCGGCGCGCAAACAGGCTTTCCAGAATCTTGTTCAACAGCACGACCAGCGCAATAAACACCAGGAAATAAACAACAACATTGTCAGTACCCATAAGCCTGGAAAGCTTACCGGCAATCATTGCAGACAGCGCCAATACACAGACGAAGCGAATGCCCAGTACTAATGCAGACGTGTACTCATGAACCACATTGTCAGGTTTCACGGGGCGATCACTCGTTTCCATAGTCCAACTACCTGGCAAGTCTGATTGCTTGCCTGGCTACTTTAATAGCATTGCAACGATGCTTTTCCGAGCATCATCCTCCGAACGATCACTTATGGCCGATAGGCGCCAATTACAACGGTGATTGATACGCTTGATGCTGGGCCCGTCAGAAAACCGGCGTGATCTGAAGAAGGAGAGATCTTAACAAAGGAAGTTGGCTTCGCCTGATGAAGAGTGGTCAAGTGAGATGAGTTATTGGAGCGGAAGCAATGATAACGAGGTTTGCTGGAGCATGCAGGGCTTAGTGCTGCCCGCTGTCCCTGAGTTACTGACCCTGCAAAAGTATGCTCCGCTCCTTCCAGTTCTTAGCCAGTTGCCGTTGAAAGCTTGCTAGTAAAGAGCGCTTGGTTTTCATTCCGTGGCAAGGCGGGTGTTCGGTTGTAAGGATAAGGCTTCTCTGTATATCAAACCTTATCAGTCGAAAAGAAAAGGGCGTTATCCGATAAAGCAGAAGCTTTAAGCTTGAGGCAGCTTTCCTCTCACGAATCGCATCATGAGGAAGAGGTGGCTAACGTTATATTAAGCGGATAAAGGCTTTTAACACGGCAAACTACAGAAAATGAAGCATACCGATAACGCCTCATACGCTTAAAACTCCACGTCAGTATCGTCACGCTCATCTTCAGCGCTACGTGCTTCCAGATCACCTAACCAGTCCCAATCACTGGTGCGCTCGGGTTTACTCAGCAGCCATTCTATAAAAGCATTCAATAGTAGGTTCACCTAGCTGTATTTATGAACGTGTTGGTTCATTTAAAGACAGTAACTACAAGGATGCCTGATTATTACGCTTATAAATGCTTTCATTATGTTTCAAGGGCTTATGATGAACCGAATCAATTGCTATGCAGGACAACGATTAAGTTCCAGAGCCTCTTGGCGAAAGAGGCTCTGGAGGCATAGCTCCGATTAGTTGGCTAGCGCCGCCAATGTCTTGGGATAACCTACGGTCGATCCATTTACCGGAGCGCCCTCGAGATAAACCCCAAGGTTTTTACCTGCCTGGACATAGGTAATCTTGCGAACCTCGCCATTGGCAAGGCGTACAGATTTTCCTACCTTGAATGCCGCCTGGTTGGTTGAGGTGCCAGGAATCGAGAAGCCAGCCTTCTTGCGGTACACACCGTTGAGCCAGTCAGCATTGGTAAAGTCATTGATCGGGCTTGTGGCGAGTACTGCCGATACCAACGCCAGCTTATTAGGATAGCCTACGATCGATCCATTTACCGGAGCGCCTTCCAGGTACACCGCCATATTGGTACCGATCTGGACAGCAGAGATCTTTCTGACCTCTCCGTTAGCAAGTCGCACCGAAGCACCTACTATGAAGGCAGCCTTATTAGCGGCCGTAGCAGGGATCGAGAAACCGGCTTTCTTGCGATAAACACCATTGAGCCAATCGGCGTTAGTAAAGTTGTTGATTACACTACTAACTGCACCGTCTACTCCAGCAACAGGTGTGGTGGTTATTGGAGTTGCTGCCGGTGGTACCGAAGTCGACGGTGCTGTGGAAGAGCCAGTACCCGTAGACGGTGTGGTCGCAACCGGAGTTGTACCCACAGACGGAGTGGATGGCGTTGGCGTCGTGGAGGCGCCTGCCTTCTTCGGGCCTATTTCCGTACAGCTGGTGTTATCCATGTATTTCTTGAGCGTCGGCCACTGCGGGCGATCCTGCCCATTTACCGGCTCAACCGACATGAAATAATTGCCCCAGCCCGGACCTGCCGCCCAGTAGGATGCCGGTACGCAATTCTCTTTC